>JALYWY010000063.1 GCA_030852475.1 Actinomycetota bacterium
ACCTCGGCGATCCGCTCCGAGAGCGCTTTGATCGCGTCGGCGATCGGGTCGGGAAGGTGGATCCAGTCGGCGTCGGGACCCTCGACCCGCTTGCCTTCGAGCTTCACCGGGTGACCCGGGTTGCCGACCACGGTCGCGCTCGGCGGGACGTCCTCGACGACCACGGTGTTGGCGCCGATCTTCGCCCCGTCGCCGACCGCGATCGGCCCCAGCAGCTTGGCGCCGCTGCCGACGGTCACGTTGTTGCCGAGGGTCGGGTGGCGCTTGCCGCGCTGAAACCCCGTCCCGCCCAGGGTCACCCCCTGGTACAGGGTCACGCAGTCGCCGATCACCGCCGTCTCGCCGATCACGACGCCGGAGCCGTGGTCGATGAAGAACTCGTTGCCGATCCTGGCGGCGGGATGGATCTCGATCCCGGTCACCGCTCGGGTCAGATAGGCGATCGTCCGCGGCAGCAGCGGTACGCCCGCCTCGAGCAGGGCGTGCGCGGCGCGGTGGGCCAGCAGCGCCTGCACCCCCGCCCAGCTGGTGAGAATCTCGAAGGAGGAGACGCCCTGGGCGGCGGGATCGCGCTCCCGCGCCGCCTTGACGTCGGCGCGGATCTCCCGGACCAGCCTTTTCCAGCGGTTCATGGTGAGAAGAAGGGTAGGGACATGTAGCGCTCACCCGAGTCGCAGACGATCGTCACCACCCTCTTCCCGGCCATCTCGGGACGGGTGGCGACCTCGAGCGCCGCCCAGATGTTGGCGCCGGCGGAGATGCCGGCCAGCACACCCTCCTCCTTGGCCACCCGCCGCGCCATCTCCAGCGCCTCCTCGTCGTCGACCGGGATCACCTCGTCGATCACCTCGCGGTCGAGGATCTCGGGGACGAAGCCGGCGCCGATGCCCTGGATTTTGTGCGGGCCGGGCTTGCCGCCGGACAGGACCGGCGAGCTGGCCGGCTCGACCGCGACCACCAGCGTCTCCGGCGAGCGCTCCTTCAGCATCTGCCCGACGCCGGTGATCGTGCCACCGGTGCCGACGCCGGAGACGAAGGCCCCGATCTCCCCGTCGGTGTCGCGCCAGATCTCCTCGGCGGTGGTGCGGCGATGCACCTCGGGGTTGGCCGGGTTGGAGAACTGCATCGGCATGAAGCCCTTGCGCTGCTCGCGGATCTCCTCGGCCAGCGCCACCGCCTCGTTCATGCCGCCAAGCGAGGGCGTCTCGCGGACCTCGGCGCCGTAGGCGCGCAGCAGCTTGCCCCGCTCCCGGCTCATCCCCTCCGGCAGGGTGAGGATCAGCTCGTAGCCGCGGGCGGCGCAGACCATCGCCAGGGCGATCCCGGTGTTGCCGCTGGTCGGCTCGACCACGACCGACTTCCCCGGGGCTATCTGCCCCTCCGCTTCGGCGGCGTCGATCATCGCCACCCCGATCCGGTCCTTCACCGACCCGCCCGGGTTGAAGTACTCGAGCTTGACGCAGACGTCGCCGGCGGCAGCCTCCGAGAGCCGATCGAGCAGGACCATCGGCGTGTTGCCGACGACCGCCGAGGCCTCAGCTCCGATCCGCATCAGCGGATGCGTTGGATCCGGAAGCTGTGAACGGCCGGGCTGGGATCAGGGACGCCGTCGTTGATGGCGCGCACCGAGAACTGGTAGCGACCGGGGCGCAGCCTGTAGACCTTCGGCGATGCGCAGGGCTTGAATTTCACGATCGCGAACTGCGGTTTCCCGGTTTTGCGCGACAACCAGCACTGGAAGCCGGCGCCCGCGATCGACGAGGAGAAGCGGAACTTCACCTTCGCCTTTTTCTTCTTCGTCTTGACGACCTTTTTCGGCCCTTTGCCGATCGTCGTCTGCGGGACCGGCCGCGGCGGCGGTGGAGGCGGTATCGGGTTGGCGGTCTCTTTTTCGATCCCGCTGACCCGGGCGACGGCGCCAGGCTCGCCGGGTTTCTCCAAACCAACCCAGAGCGTTCCGTTGAGGCCGGTCGTGAGCTGCCGGATGAAGAAATCAGTCGGCAGGCCGCCCAACTGGGTCAGCTGGCCATCGGTGCTCAACCGCGTCAAGCCGCCGCCCACCGCACGAGCGATCCAGAAGGCGCCATCCGCACCGAAGGTCACACCGAACGGATCCTCCCCTTGCGGGAAGAGCCGAGTTGGCGCCGGCGGTGCCAGCAGGCCAACCTCGGTGGTGTCTGGTTGAGAAAAGGCGATCACACCACTGGGACTACCGGCGACTCCCTGCGTCTTGGCGGCAAGCGGATAGTCCACCTGGGTACCGTCGATGGTGAAGGTGACGATCCGGGGCGTGCCGCCCGCGTCGGCGATCACGATCAAAGATCCTGCGACATCGATGTCCTTGGCTGCCAGCCCGAGGACCGCAAAGCTCTGACTGTCGCCCTCCGGATCGACCGGGTTGAAGCGAACGACGCTTTCGTTGGAGGCCACCCACATGAAGCCATCCGGACCGGCGACGATCTGCCCATCGTTGTTGATCGTGTTGATCGTGAAGTTCTGGTCGGTGCCTTCGGGATCCGCCGGGGAGAACTTCGTGACTTTGTTGGTGGTCGGAACCCAAAGATTGCCGTCTGGTCCCAATGCGATTCCCTGAGCCCCTTCGACTCCGTCCAGTTCGTACTCGTCGACTTGACCGGCCGGCGTCACCCTGGCGACGTCTTTGCCGGCGGCAAGCGTCAGCCAAACGTTGCCGTCGCGGTCCACCGCAAGCTTGTTGTTCGTTCCGAGCTCGGATTTCAACGAGAATATCCCGTTGACGAAGGGCGCCGCCGACGCCGAGGACGCGCCGGCCAGGAGCGCGGTCATCACGCCGAGGACGGTGACGAGCTTGGTGGCGGAGCTGCGCATCGCCGAGCAGTCTAGCCCGGTCCTCCGGCTAGATGAAGTACATACCGCTGCTGGCCTCTTCGGCCTCGCGGCGGGCGACTTCGGCGATCGTCGTCTGGCCGAATACCTTGCGCAGGGCGGCGACCCCCTCGGCCCAGATGCCGCCCGCCTCGTCGGCCTCGTCGCCGACTTTGCCGTCGAGGGCCTGGACCACCTGGAGCACGGTGATCTCCTCGGGTGGGCGCGAGAGCGTGTAGCCGCCGCGCATGCCGCGGTGACTGGTCAGGAGGCCGTTGCGCCGCAGGGTCGAGAAGAGCTGCTCGAGGAACTGCTCGGGGATGTCGCGACGCTCTGCCAGCTCTTTGATCGGGACGGGACGTTCGCCGGCCCGCGCCAGCTCGGCCATCGCCACGACCGCATACCTGGACTTTGAGGTAATTGAGATCACTTGGGACTTTCTACCGCACCCTGCGGCTGGGTAGGATCGGCCCGCGGGTGCCGTCGAGGTTCACCAGTCCCGCAAAAACGCAAGCGATCGATCGGATGCTGCCTTGAGCGAGACCCAACACTGCCTGGTGATCGACGGTCACCCCCTCGTCCGGCTTGGGATCCGGCAGGCCCTCGCGAACGGGTTCGTCCTGCACGAGACGAGCACCCGTGACGAGGGGCTCGACCTGGTCCGCGACATCGGCGACTTCGACGTGGCGATCGTCGACATGCGCTGGCGCGGCAACGGCGACGGCAACTCGCTCTCCGGCCCGGAAGCGATCCGGATGCTCCACCGCTCCAGCCCCGCGCTCGGCATCGTCGCCCACGGTGAGGTGCCGGAACGCCATCTCGCCAGCGCCGCTCTGCAGGCCGGCGCCTCCGCCTACGTATCCCGCATCGCCGGCCCACAGGAGCTGCGACGGGCGGTGGACGCGGCGATCGCCGAGGAGCGGTTCGTCGACCCAGCCGTGCCACCAAAAGGCAGCCGCGGCAAATTGACCCGGCGCCAGCGGGAGATCCTCCAGCTGCTGGCCAACGGCGAGTCGACCACCGTCGCCGCCCGCGAGCTGGATCTCAGCGAGGAGACGGTGAAGACCCACACCAAGCACGCCCTCGCCCGCCTCGGCGCCAAGAACCGCACCCACGCCGTGGCGATCGCCATCCGCGAGTGCCTGATCGACTAGATCAACAGGAAATATCGTCTTGCGTTGCGCGCATCGCCGGTCGGACGGTTCATGGCGAGTGCGGATGCAAGTGTCGAGCGATCCGCGGAGCTCAGATCCATCCTCGATCCCTGGCCATGAGGACGGCCTGGGCGCGATCGACGGCGCCGATCTTGCCGTAGACGTTGTGCAGGTGGGTGCGGATCGTCGAGACCGAGAGGTGCATTTCGGTGGCGATCTGCTTGTAGACCATCCCCTCGGAGAGGTGCCGGAGGACGTCGAGCTCGCGGCTCGAAAGCGGGCACGGCTCGCTGATCCGGGAGGCGTCCTGGGTCGGCAGCGGCAGCTCGTAGAGGAGATCGCGCAGCGCATCGGGGCTGAGCCCGCAACGCTCGGCGCTGGCGCGCAGGCGCTCGGGGGCGATCGCCTCGCCCTGGCAGTAGTGGGCGACCATGTCGGCCGTGGCGACCATCGACGCCAAGCCTTCTGCGTCCTCGGAGTGATGGCGCTCGATCGCGATCGCGATCCGCGAAGGCAGGTTCCAGCGGCGGGCGAGGACGCCGCCGACGAGGGCGTGGTCGATCCCGAGCTGCTCGCGTTCCTCGCGCAGGCGCTGCTCGGGGGTGCGGGAGACGGCGTCGAAATAGACCTTGTAGCCGGGATGGAGGCGGGAGATGACGAGGCGGCCGACGTCGTGCAGCAGGGCCGCCACCGCGAGCTCGTCGCGCTCGAGCCAGCCGACGGTGCGACCGATCCGGTCGGCCGCCCGCTGCGTCGCCAGCGCGTGGACACGGAAGCGCTCCGGCCGCAGCTCCCAGCCGCTGCTGGGCTCGAAGAAATCGAAGCTTGGAGCGGTGCCGGCGAGCGCAAGGACCCCAGCCGGCTTGAGAACCTCGAGCGCTGCGGGGATGCCGGCGATGCCGCCGGCGACGAGACCGCCGCGATTTGCCTGGCGCAGAACCGAGATCGCCAAGGCGACGTCGCTCTCGACCGCTTCGACGATGTCGCCGGCGCGGGCCGTATCGGCCGTCGCGGCCGCGATCACCCGCTCGCGTGACTCGACCAGGACCGGGAAGCGCTCGACCGCCTCGAAAGCCTCGGCAAGCCGGCTTCCTGGCGCGGCTGCGGTCCGAGACCCGGCTTTGACGCCCTCTTGCAGGGGCACCTTGACCTCGCTCTGCGCGGTGGTGACGCTCATTGGCAAGCTCATCGGCAGCAAAGAGCCGCGGGTTTAGCCCAAAGTAACTTTCCGCCCCTAAAAATGGGGAGCAAATAGCGCCTTTCTAAGCAGTGGAGAGACGCAGGGCGGCGGCGCGGATCCGCTCCAGCGAGCGCTCTCTGCCGAGCACCGAGAGGGACTCGAAGATCCCAGGCGAGATCGAAGTGCCGGTAATCGCCACCCGGATCGGCTGGTAGAGCTTGCCCGGCTTGAGGTCGAAGCGATCGAGCAGGGGCGCCAAAGCCTTCTCGATCTGCTCCGGCTCGAAGGGATCGACCCCCTCCAGGGCCCCGGCGACCGCCTCCAGGATCGGACCGGTCCCCTCCTTCATCACCTTGCTCCAGGCCTTCTCGTCGGAGACCGGCGGCTCGAACAGGAAACGGATCAGCGGCCAGACCTCCTCCAGGGTCTGGGCTTTCTCCTGGGCGATCTCGCAGGCCGCCCGCAGTCGCTCGTCGGCTTCGCGGCCGAGGTGCCGTGCCACCGCCGCGGTGTATTCGTCGAGCGGCATCTCGCGCATGAAGCGGCCGTTCAGCCAGCGCAGCTTCTTCTCGTCGAAGATCGCCGCCGATTTGCCGACGTCGGCGACGCGGAAGCGCTCGACCAGCTCCTGGGTCGACATCAGGGTGGTGTCGTCGTCGGTGCCCCAGCCCAGCAGGGCCAGGTAGTTGCGCGCCGCCGCGGGCAGGTAGCCGGCCTCGCGCAGCTCCTGGACCGAGGCGGCGCCGTGTCGCTTGGAGAGCTTCTTGCCGTCGGGACCGTGCAGCAGCGGCAGGTGGGCGTAGCGCGGCGCCTCGTAGCCGAGCGCCTCCAGCACCAGCAGTTGCTTCGGGGTGTTGGAGAGGTGGTCGTCGCCGCGGACCACGTCGGTGATTCCCATCTCGGCGTCGTCGACGGCGACGGCGAAGTTGTAGAGGACCGAGCCGTCGCCGCGGGCGATGACGAAGTCGTCGTAGCTGGCGTTGGGGAAGGAGACCGGACCGCGGATCAGGTCGTGGACGACGGTCTCCCCCTCCTCGGGCACCCGCAGGCGGACCGCCGCCCCCGGCTCGTCGGTGGGCGTTCCGCGGTAACCGCGGCCGGTGCCGTGCTCGGCCTTCCAGGCCTCGACGTCCTTGGCCGTGGCGGCGTCCCGGTAGGCGTGCCCGGACTCCAGCAGCCGCTGCAGCGCGGCTGCGTGTTGCTCCGCCCGTCCGGCCTGCGACACCGGGCCGATGTCCCAGTCGAGCTCGAGCCAGCGCATCGCGTCGAGGATCTGCTCGACGTTCTCCTCGGTCGAGCGCTCGCGGTCGGTGTCCTCGATCCGCAACACCAGCTCACCAGCGTTGTGGCGAGCCTCAAGCCAGTTATAGAGTGCCGTCCTCGCTCCGCCGATGTGCAGCGCACCGGTCGGCGAGGGAGCAAACCTGAAACGGGAGTTATCGCTTGGCATGTTGATCGGAGCGCATGTTTCAACCGGGGGCGGGCTCGCCAACGCAGTCCAGCGCGGCAAGGAACGCGGCTGCGAATCTATCCAGATCTTTCACCAGAGCCCGCGGATGTGGCGGCCGACGAAATACGGCGAGGCCGATTTCGCCGCCTTTCGCGAGGCGATGGACGCCTCGCCGGTGGAAGCGGTGATCATCCATGCGGTCTACCTGATCAACTGCGCGACCAAAGACAAAGAGCTGCGGAAGAAGTCGCTGACTTCGCTGACCCACGCGCTGCGGATCGGCGACGGGATCGGGGCGGCGGGCGTCGTCCTCCACCCCGGCGCGCAGAAAGGCGAGCCCCACGGCCCCTCGATGAAGCGCGCCGCCAAAGTGATCGCCGAGGCGGTGAAGGAGACCGAGAGCTGCCGCCTGCTGATCGAGCAGACCGCCGGCCACAAAGGCCTCCTCGGCCGCGACTTCGACGAGACCGCGAAGCTGATCGAGCTCGCCGGCAGCGGCCCGCGCCTCGGCCTCTGCCTCGATTCCTGCCACCTCTTCGTCCAGGGCTACGACATCACCGACGAGGTACACCTCGGCGCCGTCCTCGACGAAGCCGATGCCAAGGTCGGCCTCGACCGCCTCGGCGCCGTCCACGTCAACGACGCCGCCGTCCCCCTGGGAGCCTGCCTCGACCGCCACGCCAACATCGGCAAAGGCGAGATGGGCAAACGCGGCCTCTCCGCCTTCCTCTCCGAGCCAAGATTCGAGGGCCTCCCCGCCACCCTGGAGACGCCGGGGCCGGAAAAGAAAGGCTCGAGCAAAGCCGAAGTCACCTACGCCAAGCGCCTCCGCCGCGAAGGGTTGAAGCGCCGAGGGACGTAGCTGGGGGCGGTAGAGGGACCCGGTCATCCCCTGAGCGAATTGAGTCGCGCCCCTATCGGGGCATGCTCCCCGAACATGCTGCCCGCCTATGGCGGGCAAAAGACAGATTGCATATCGCGCGCTTCGCGGACATTCGCTCAGGGGACGACCGGGTCCCTTCCCACAGCTTCCGTCTGACGCCGAATCACCAACGTTCCGCGGATGGCGGTGCGTGTTGGCAAGGGTCCGGTCGCCCTCCGCGGGAATGTTCGCGAAGCGGCGATATGCAATCTGATTTCTGCCTGCCAT
>JALYWY010000066.1 GCA_030852475.1 Actinomycetota bacterium
GACGCGCGCCTGCTCTACATGGTCCGCGACCCGATCAAGCGGATCCTCTCCCATTGGGTCCACGCCACCGGCGCCGGCTACGAGCGCGGCGACCTGGTCGAGGTCCTCTCCAACCCGGACAACTCCTACACGAACCGCTCCAGGTACTGGATGCAGCTGCAGCCCTACCTCGAGCTCTTCGACCGCTCGCAGATCGAGATCATCACCCAGGAGGAGCTGCACACCGAACGCGAAGAGACGATGCGCAAGGCCTTCGCCTTCGCCGGCGTCGACGAGAACTTCACCTCCGAGCAGTTCGACCGCGAGTGGGAGAAGTCGAGCGCCAAGGAGAGCGACAAATACCAGTTCATGGAGAAGCTGGTGAAGCTGCCGGGCTTCCGCTCCTTCGATCGCAACTTCGACCGCCTGCCCGAGTCGATGCGCTGGATCGTCGAGAAGGTCGTCCACGACCCCGACAAGCCGCCGGCGCCGAAGCCGAAGCTGCCCGACGACCTCTTCGAGACGATCCGCGGCCGCTTCACCGAGGACGTCGCCGAGCTGCAGAAGTTCGCCGGCCGCGAGTTCGCCGGCTGGCACGACTACAGCTGAAGCAGCACGGGTAGCTTCCCGCCGATGCGGCGACTGCTGCCAGATCCCGGGCCGACCTCGATCGACGAGCAGCTCGAGACCTACGAGCCGCGGGAGGAAGAGCGCGAGGGACGGCCGTTCGTCGCGATGAACTTCGTCGCCACCCTGGACGGGCGGGCGACGATCGACGGTCGCTCCGGCCCGATCGGGTCCGCAACCGACACCGAGATGCTGGTGCGGCTGCGGACCCGCTTCGACGCGGTGATGATCGGTGCCGGCACGAAACGGGCCGAGGGCTACGAGAACGTCGGCCGCCGGCTGATCGTGGTCGAAAGCGGCCCCGAGGGACCGGTGGACCTGCCGGCGCTGCTGCGCACGCTGCGCGGCGAAGGCGTCCGGGCGCTGCTCTGCGAGGGCGGCCCGACGCTGCACGGCGCCCTCCAGGCATATGGCCTGGTCGACGAGCTCTTCCTGACGATCGCGCCGAAGCTGAGCGGCGGCGAGGGGCCGCGGATCCTCGAGGGAGCGCTGCCGGAGGTGGTCGGGCTGGAGCTGGCCTGGCTGCTCGAGGAGAACGGCGAGCTCTTCGCCCGCTACCGGCGGACCTGAGACAGCCGATCAAATAGCGTTCCTTCTCCCAGCAGAGGAAGAGGAGAGAGGAAGCGATGGACTTCAACCCCAGCCCCGAGGTCGCGAACCTGCGCGAGCGCGTGCTCGACTTCATGGACGCCGAGATCTACCCGCAGGAGCGGGAGCTGATGGAAGCACTCGACGAGGAGGTCGGTCCCGGCGTTCCCTACCCGCAGAACCTCGGTGCGATCCGCGAGAAGGCGAAGACCGAAGGGCTCTGGAACCTCTTCATGCCCGACGAGCGCTTCGGGCCGGGGCTGAAGAACTGGGAGTACGGGCTGCTCTGCGAGGAGATGGGGCGCAGCCCGATGGCGGCGCCGATGGCCTTCAACTGCGCCGCGCCGGACACCGGCAACATGGAGATCCTCGCCGAGCACGGCACCGAGGAACAGCGCGAGCGCTGGCTGGAGCCGCTGATGGAGGGCCGGATCCGCTCCTGCTTCTCGATGACCGAGCCCGCGGTATCCGGGTCGGATCCCACCCTGCTGCAGGCGCGCGCCGAGCTCGACGGCGACGAGTGGGTGATCAACGGCCACAAGTGGTTCACCTCCGGCGCGGTCGGCGCCGACCTGGCGATCGCGATGGTCGTCACCGACCCCGACGCCCACCCCTACGCGCGCGCCTCGATGATCTGCGTCCCCACCGACAACCCCGGCTTCAACCTGGTGCGGCCGATCTCGGTGATGGGCCACGACGGCGGCCCCGGCCACTGCGAGATCCGCTACGAAGACTGCCGGGTGCCGAAGGAGTTCCTGCTCGGCGAGCGCGGCGCCGGCTTCGCGGTCGCCCAGGACCGGCTCGGATCGGGCCGCATCCACCACTGCATGCGGGCGATCGGGACCGCCGAGCGAGCGCACGAGATGATGTGCCGCCGCGCCAACGAACGCAGCGCCTTCGGCGGCCCGCTGGGCGAGAAGCAGTTCGTCCAGGAGTCGATCGCCGCCTCGCGGATGGAGATCGACCAGGCCCGCCTGCTCACCCTCTACGCCGCCTGGAAAATGGACACCGAGGGCAAGCGCGCCGCCCGCCAGGCGATCTCGGCGATCAAGATCGTCGCCGCCAACATGGTCATGGACGTGCTCGACCGAGCGATCCAGGTCCACGGCTCGCTCGGCATGACCGACGACACCCCGCTCGCGATCATGTGGCGCTTCAGCCGCATGCTCCGCCTCGCCGACGGCCCCGACGAGGTCCACAAGATGGTCCTCGCCCGCCGCGAGCTCAACCGCTGGGCGAAGCGCGCCGAAGCCGAAGCGGAAGGGAACCTCGAGCCCCGGCATACGCCGCGGATGGTTTAAGCGGCTAGTCGACGCTTCCGGCGCGTTCCTTCCGCGCTAGCACCTCGCGCAGGGGCCTGTATTTGAATCGCATCAAGGGCCGCTCGAGCAGGTAGTAGCTGAGCGCCGCAAGGGGCAGCGAGATCAGCAAGGTCAAGGCCAGAACCGCCACGAAGCCGGCCTCGGCTCCCCCGAAACCCAGGTAATACGCAATCGTCACCTGCCATAGATAGAGCCCGTAGGAGACGAGCCCGAGCCAGGCGATGAAGGGGTTTGCGAGCACCGTCCTCGGCAGCCTCGCGTTGGGATTGCCGAAGACGACGGGGATCATGATCAGGGCCGCGAGAGCTCCATGGGCGAGGTGCGTGCCCAGGAACTGAGGAGTGGTGTCGTCGGCGACGATGAACGGCACCGGCTCCAGCACCACGACGGTAATCAGGTAGACCAGCAGCGCTCCCCCCCAGCAGAGGCCGGGGTGGGAGGCCAGGTATCGCAGCAGGCGGGGCAGCTTCTCGCGCTGCTCGAAAGCCACCGAGAGAACCGCCATCCCGAGCCCGAGCGCGAGCCAGAAGAAGTGACCGGCAAAGGTGAACCGGAACCACGGCTCATCCCGCAAAGAGGCGGGCGCCATGTTCAGGAAGATGGAGAGCGCGGCGAGAAAGGCGAGGAGGAGAAGCTCGGTGCGGACCCAGGTCGCCTTGCTTCTACCACGAGCCAGCCACGCGGTGGCGGCGGCGTAGAAGGGCAGCAGGATGTAGAAGGACATCTCGGTGGTCAGGGTCCACGACTGCGGGAGGCCGCAGGCGAACGAGTCCGCCGCAGGGCAGATCGAGCTGTCGTAGGGCGGATCGAGGTTGACGGTGAGGCTGTAGAAGGATGGCCAGTCGCCGCTGAAGACGCCGAACAGGCCGGGAAAGATCGCCAGGGCCGTGAGCGCCAGCCAGTAGGCGGGGTAAATCCGCAGGAACCGCCGTTTCGCGTAGTCGCCGACTCCTGGCGAGTCGGGACCCCCGACCCGGTTCGCGATCATCGGCCGGTAGAGGAGGAAGGCCGAGAGCACGAAGAAGATCGAGACCATCCCGTCGAGGCGGACGACGAGCCGGTTGGCGAGGCTCCCGTCGAATCCGCCGAAGCCGCCGGTGAAGAGCCAGACGTGGACGACGACGACCGCAAGCGCCGCTACCCCACGGACGCCGTCTCCCAGCGGGAACAGGCGGTGGCGAGGTGGCGGCGAGAGCATATCCGGGACAGGCGTGTGTCCCCTGCCGGCGGCGACTCCCACCCTAATTCCCGCTCGGCTGCCCGAAAGCGGTGGTGACGAAGTCGGTCGCACATACCTGCAGACCGGCCAAGCGCGCCGCGGCCTCCTGCTCTTCCGCCAGTTCCCTCATCAGGCTCTCCGCACGGTTGGCCTGGTCGAGGTCGTGTTCCACGCCGGCCCTGAGCCGCAGCCGCGAGAGCTCTTCGAGGGGATCGAAGAGTTCGATGTAGGCCTCGACCGATTCGCGCCCTCGCTCGGGCGGGGGCAGGCGTCGCAGTTCGCGGGCCATCTGGGCGCGGATCGCGATCCCCGGCCTGACCAGTTTCTCGGTGGTCAGGGTGAGCAGATCGGAGGAGGCAGGCGTGGTCTCCGAGGACGTGAGGAAGGAGCGGCCGAGCCGACGCGTCTGCGCCAGCGCCTTCCGGCAGATCGCGTTCGCCTTCCTCACGTAGGCAGGGTCGGCAGGGCCGGTCGCGACGGGGTTGGACGTAGCGACGGTTTCGTCATCGCCACCTCCACAGCCGCCCAGAGCCGCCAGTACCAGGAGGACGAGCAGGGTCGCCTTGCGCAGCGTCACCGTCTTGCCAGCCATCTTTTTCTGACTTCGTCCCACAGGCAGCTAATGCCTATCGCACTGAGGATGAGGATGAACGGGTCGGCAGGAACGCGGTAACGGGGAAGTCCGGCGATGGGGGCAGCGACAAGAACGGTAAGAGCCGGGACCAGCCAGAGGAAGAGCGGGCCGCGGGGAAGGCGGCGCCGCCAGATGAAAAGGGCTCCGGCCGCGCCAAGCGCCAGCGCCAGCGCCAGGGAGAGCCGTTCGGCCGGAACGCTGTCGCTGCCGATGCCGCGCTGGACGACGAGCTGACTGTCGCGGCCGACCACCGAGTCGCCGGAGACCGCGAACAGCCGCAGCAGGTTGCGCCCCGATACCTCGATCGCATAGCCGGGATGATCCCATGCGAACTGGACCGCCTCGCGGCGCAGGGTCGCGTCGAGCGTCCCCTCGTCCACCTGCGGAGCCTGGAAGAGCGGCTCGTATTCGGGCACGATCACCGGAGTCCGCCAGGCGGCTGGATGGTCGGCGTCGTCCATGGAGGTGTCGTTGTAGGTACCGGCCAAGCCGAATCCGGTGCTGCTGGTGACGGGAACGAAGCGGCCGAAATCCGACCAGTTCCGCAGGGTCCACGGAACCATCACAAGCAGGATGCACAGCAATCCGACAGCCGGTGCCGCCAATGCCCTGGCCGCCACTCCCGGCTGAGGCCTCCAGAGCCCGATCAGGATCGGGAGGATGAGAATTCCGCCCGGGTTCCGAGTGAGGGTGGCGATTCCGCAGAGCACCCCGGCAGCGGCCGCCCAGCGCAGAGGTCGGGGAGACGCGCGTGCTTCCAGCACGCACAGGACCGCCCCTAGCTCCAGGGCGATGAACAGCTGCTCGGAGAGCAGTTCTCGACTGAGCAGCACCAGCGGCGGGAAGACCGCAGCCGCCGCCGCGGCCACGAGGGCGACGCGGCGGCCCCAGATCCTCAGCACCACGAGGAAGAGCAGCCACACCGAGGCCGCTCCCAGCAAGGCTCCCGCCAAGCGGCCTGCGTCGACGCTGTCCCCGACTGCCGCGTAGACCGCTCCCAGGAAATAGGGGTAAACGGGGGGGCGCAGGGCGGTAGGGCCGCCTTCGGGGGCATAGCCCGATTCGGGAAATCCTTCGCCGGAGGCGATCGAGCGGGCGTGCCGGTCGTAGTCGAAAGCGTCGTGCGCGGGGACGTAATCAAGATCGCCGCCGATCACCGCGACCCTGATCAGGAGAGCGATCCCGACCAGCAGGGCGGGGGCCAACCATGGCGGCTTTTCCACCTGCGGAACCCTAAACGCGAGGGGCCGCCAAAAGGCGGCCCCTCTCACAGTCTGTGGGCAGATATCTGCTCAGGTGATGCAAATAGCGACTGCGGTCAGATCCCAGTTGCCTCCGGCGAGGCCGCTGATGTTGTCGGCAGAGACGATCCAGCCGTTCAGGTACTGGCTGCTGAGGTCGACACGGACTTTGTTGCTGTCCGTGCCGTTGATCACGAAGCCGCCGCCGCTCGGGACCTCGCCCGTCGGGCAACCGGAAGCCGCGAGAGCCGAGCCACCGGCGCCGGAAACGGATTCGCCTTCCTCGAAGTTGGTGCTACCGAATTTCGAGTTGGCGGTCGCCTGAGCCGCATCAGCGGCTTCCTGGGCTTTTTTCGCCGCGGCATTCGCCGTGGAAGCCTCGGTCAGTGCGGAGTTGGCGGTCGTCTGAGCTTTGCCGGCCGCGGTGTTGGCGGCATTGGCGGTTGACTGAGCGGCATTGGCGGCCGACTGAGCGGCATTCGCAGTCGACTGAGCGGCATTCGCCGCGCTCTGAGCGGCATTCGCTTTTTTCTGAGCAGCTTTCGCTTTTTTCAGAGCTTTGGTGGCGATTGATTTCACGCTCGCGGAAACAGATGCGACTGGATTAGAGGGACCGCCCATTGCCGGAACGGCAAGCGCTAGCGCCAGAAACACGCTGAGTCCAAAAACTAGATACCGATTCTTCATCTTCTCCCCATTCAGCAGTGGGCGGTTGACAATTGGAACGGCCGGATTCCACCACAAGAAGCGGATGGCTGCAACCCGGACTAGACGAGCGTCTAACCGTTACTTGCAGCCAGGCCAATTCCCAACTGCTCGCAACGGGTAAGACCAAGGTTCGCGATCGCCTCCTCGACCCCTCCCGTGGCCTTGTCGACGCGTTCGGCGTAGGCCACCACCTCCTCTTTGTCTCCCGTGCGCGCGAGGCGTCCCAGGGCACCGGCTTCGACCGCCACCTTCCTCAAGGCGAGGCTCAGTTCTTCGGCGAGGGGGACGCGGTCGGCAGGGGGGGTGAGGTCGTTGAGAGCGGAGCGCCATTCGACGACTATCGGCACCAGACCGCTTGCGTAGGCGGCCAACCCGCCGCCGCCCGAGAGCGCCTCGCCCCCCATCGCCACGATCGCCTTCTTCTCGGCGACGCAGAGGCGGTCGGCAGCGAGCGTGTACG
>JALYWY010000083.1 GCA_030852475.1 Actinomycetota bacterium
CCTTCGTCCTCGACCAGCCCCGGCGCATCGACCAGCACGTCGGGGTCGGGGACGAGCCCGATCAGCCGCGCCGTGCGGCGTCCAAGCTCCTCGAGCGGCAGGTAGCTGTTGCCCTGCTGCTCGGCCTCGATCAGGGTGTAGAGCGCCGCCGCCTGCGCGCGCCTGTCCGACTCCGGCGGCACGTCGGCGGCGAGGGCGATCTTGTCGGCGCGGGCGAAACCGACCCCCGGCACCTCGGTCAGGCGGTAGGGGTCCTCGTGCAGGATCACCGTCGAGCGCTCGCCGTAGCGGGCGTGGATCGGCGCCGCCAGATGGGCGAGCCCGTGTGGGGCGAGCTGCACGTGGAGGTCGCGGATCGCCCGGCTGGCGTACCAGGACTGGGTCGCCGCGGCGGCCTGGTCGGCGCTGACCCCGCGCAGCGAGCCGAAGACCCGTTCCGGGTTCGCGGCGATCTCCTGCAGGACATCCTCGCCGTACTCGTCGCAGAGCTTCTCGGCCCGCTTCTGGCCGATGTGGCGCAGCGAGGTCAGGTAGGCGACCTGCCCTTCGCGGTCGGCCGGGTCGAGCGGCAGCGCCCCCTGGGCGCGCAGCTGGCGGCCGTAGCGGTTGTGGGTCTGCCACTCGCCGCTGACTTCGGCCCGGTCGCCGGCCTCGAGGTGGGCCACCGGGCCGACCAGGGCGAAGCCTTCGCCCGACTCCGTCTCCTGCACCTCGAGCACCGCGTAGCCGTCGTCCTCGGCCTTGTAGATGACGCCGACGACCTCGACCGTCCCGCTGTAGGAGGCCGCGTCGGCGTCGAAAAGGGTCGCTGCTCGGGTCACGCACAAAGGCTAGGCCCCTGCGAGGCGGGACTCGCCCCGGGAGAGGCCGCAGTTTCCGCGGAGATGGATGATCTAGTTCCAGTGATGGCCCCCTCGCGACTCCCGGCCGGCCTCTGCGACCGCTGCCAGCACCAGCGGCTGGTGCCGAATACCCGCGGCTCGGTCTTCTCGCTCTGCGAGCGCTCGCGGACGGATCCGGCCTACCCGCGCTACCCGCGGCTGCCGGTGCTCAGCTGCCCGGGCTTCGAGCCGGCGCTTCCTCCTCCGGCTCCCACGCCGCCCCGATAGCGGCGGCGATCAGGCCGAGGCCGAAGATCACCGCGGCGAGGCCGACGAGGAAGCCGAGAAAGGGGATCAGCGCCAGCGCCCGTAGGATCGCCAGGCCGGCGAGGAAGGAGAGCATCTGGCTTCGTGGTGCCGGGAGGACTCGCCGGCCCAGCGCGTAGGCGGCGGCGAGGTAGGCGAGGGCAGCCAAGGGCAGCAGCGCGAGGCCGAGCACGACGGCCAGCGGCAGGCCGACCAGGGTTATCGCCGCGATGCCCGCCGCCAGCGGCAGGCAGATCGCGACCGCGACGCCGATCGCGACCACCACCCCGATCCGCTCGCGGGAACGAGCGTAGATCGCCTCCGCTGCCTGGGGCGCGATCAGGAGCAGGAGGACCCCGAGGAGCGCCATCGAGATGGTGATTCCGAGCCAGAGCGCGACGGCGCCGACAAAGGGCAGGAGCTCGAGCGAGTCGTCCCAGCCCTCCTCGACGATGTCGCCGGTGACAATCGCGTCGGGGGAGATTCGCGGCCGCTGATCCCCTCCGTAACGGACGTCGCCGTTGACGCGGGCGCCCGGCAGCAGGTTCACCCAGCCGTCGAAGGCGACCAGATCGCCTTCGATCCTGCCGCCGACCGTCACGTCGCCGGATAGGACGACGACGTCGTCGGCGCTGCCCCCGTCCAGACGCACGTCGCCCCGAGCTACATAGAGCCCGTCGACCCCTTCGTTCTCCTCGACCCCGACGTCGCCGAAGATGACGATTGCCGGGTCGCTCTTGTCCCACGCCGACGCGGTCGCCGGCATGGCGAGGGCTACGAGCGTTATGAGGAAGGCCAGGGGCCAGACCCGTCGCATCAGGCCCCCAGCCTAGTCCGGAGGGCTAGCTCCGCATAGGGTCGGGTTCGCCCAGCTTGCTGCGGTCCGGCGCCTCGTAGACGCCGCCGGGAACGCCGCCGATCACCACCATCCGGATCCCTTCCTCTCCCGGCCAGACCTTCCGCTTCGTCGCCGGGGCGACGCGGGCCATGTGGTCGGGGTCGAGCGGGAAGCGCTCGCCTTCGATCTCGATCTCGCCGCCGCCGCGGATCACCATGAAGACCTCCTCCTGGTTTTCCTCGGCGTGGTCGTGGTCGGGGTAGTCCG
>JALYWY010000084.1 GCA_030852475.1 Actinomycetota bacterium
CCCCCCCCCCCCGCGACCAGGTCATCGACCGTCTCAAGGTGGGGAGTCATCGCAATGCCCGACGGAGTCTAAGGCGTGAACTCGTCCCCGAAAGGCGTTGCAAATCGCGGCTAGGAAGGCGGGGTTCGACAGACGTCCACCCAACTCCATGCCTGAGCGTGGATGCACTGCCGGCCGGTCATCTCAATCGATGATCGTGCGCCGGCTGTCAGCGTCGCGAGAACTACGCGCCGGGCAGGGCCTGACGGAGCCGGGCCTGGGCGAGCCGCATCCGCTCGCCCTCGATCGACAGGCCAGGGTCCAGCAGGGACTGGAAGAGCAGGCCGACGAAGAGGGAATGAACGAGCCCGGCGGCGTCCTCGCCGGCCTGGTCCTCGCCGAGACCGAGCAGCCCCGCCATCGCCGGCCGGGTCCGGCGGAACCCCTCGACCAGCTGGTCGCGCACGCGGTCGTCGTGCTGCGCTCGGGCGAGGGCGCCGAGGAAGTTGCGCGCGAGGCCGGCGTGGGCCTCGCGGGTCCGCTCGACCGCCTCGCCGGCGAGCCGCATGCGCGTCGCAGGATCGCGGTCGGCAAGCTCTCCGAGCGAGCGCTCGATCTCGCCCAGCCAGCGATCGAGGCCGCTGATCACCGCCTCCGTGACCAGCGCGTCCTTGCTCTGGAAGTGGTAGACGATCGAGCCCAGGTTGGCGCCCGACTCGGCGGCGATCGCGCGCGCGGTGACCCGCTCGGGAGGCAGCCGCTCCAGGCAGCGCAGCGTCCCCTCGATCAAGACCGAGCGATTGCTGTGCTGGGGGCTCATGGCGAGGGCTCTGGACGCAATCTATACATATGTATATATTGCTTCGAAGACGTCCTTTTCGAGGAGGCATCCATGTTCGCGATCGCAGCCATCGTCTCCATCCTGCTCGCGGCGCTGCTGGCGTTCGCGGCCGTGAGGAAGCTCTCGCACCGCCCGGAGATCGTCGAAAGCTACGCCCGGGTCGGCGTCCCGGAGGACAGGCTCAACCAGCTCGCCGCGCTGCTGCTCCTCGGCGCGGCCGGCCTCCTCGCCGGCCTCGCATGGGCCCCGCTCGGCGCCGCCGCCGCGGCTTCTCTCATCGTCTACTTCCTGCTCGCGATCGCCGCCCACGTCCGTTTTGGCGACCTCGCCAACCTGGCGGCGCCCATCGTGATCTTCGTGCTTGCGGTGGCGGCCCTGATCCTGCGGCTCGCAAGCGCCTGAGCGCCTGGCCGCCGGGGAAGCGACGAGTGCCGGCGCAGCTGTCCGCTTACGGGCGCTTATCTGATAGAAGCCGAACCCGGCAAAGAAAAAGCAAGGGATCGAGGAAGCCGGTTGGATTCCGGCACGGCCCGCGCCACTGTGTTCCAGTCAGACCGCTCGATCCCGCCGACGATTCGGCTTGCGGGACGCGGCGGCCCGGAGGACCTGGAAGGAGACGCATGTCCTTTCCTCGGACCCTCCGAAATGTCGACGTAATCCATTCCACCAGCGTTCCCCTGCTGGCGCTGCACCGTTACGACCTCGCCGTGGATGGTCAGGCGCTGAGGCGGGTGCGCGAGGAGCTGATCGGGCCCGCCGGGGCTCGAACGCGCGAGCAGCCGTTCAGATCCGGCTTCCTGCTTGGAGTCGAAGCCGATCCGGCGGCGCATCCGGCCTGCTGCCGGCTGGCCGATGGCCTCCACGCGAGCCTGCTGGCCCCGGTCGAGGAGCGCGAAGGACTGGAGTTCTCGCTGTCGTTCCTCAAGCTGGCCGAAGGCGAGCCTCCGGCGGTGGAGGATGGGCCCTTGTACGAGGGCCCGCACCTCGACACGCATCCGCAGCTCTCCGAGTCGACTGAGCTGACGCGCCTGCTGGTCAACCTCTCACGCTACCCTCGGCGCTTCCTGTACGGACTCGACGACAGATGGCGACTCGCCGAGCTGGGCGTCGACTACGGCAGGCGGGAGTTTCGCCCGCTCGTCCTCCCACGACAAACCCAGCTTCGCGAGGTGGTCCTGCCCGGACGGACCGACCGCAGCGTCCACGGCCTCCGCTTTCTCGCCAGCGCGATCCCACACGTCGGGCTCAACGACCCGCCTGAGCACTTTCTCATCTCCTTCGAGGCGCTGATGGAAGTCGAGCGATGACGAAGCCCATCCGCGGGCGTATGGTTGGCGGCCACGTGGCGAAGCCGGACTACAGCGGGAAGCGGGGGCACCGGGTGCGCGCCGGGGCGTTGCTGCTTCTCCTCGCCGGCGCATTTGCGGTCGCTCCGGCCTTCTCGCCCGACCGTGGTCAGGCCGCGACCGTCGTCGTCGACGATCTCGGCGACGCCGCGGCCGCCGACGGGAACTGCACTTTGCGCGAGGCGATCGAGACGACCAACGACAACGAACAGGTCGCCGGGGCGCTCGCGGGCGACTGCGCCGCCGGGGAGCAGGGTCCCGTGCGCGACACGATCCAGTTCAGCTTCGGGCCGGCGGTCCAGACGATCGCGCCCGCCACCGCGCTGCCGGTCGTGACCGACTGGCTCGAGATCGATGGCCGCAACGGGACCCCGGACGGGATCCGGATAGAGCTCGACGGCGGCGCGGTCCCGGCCACCGGTGGGAGCGAGCACGGCCTCTTCATCACGACGGGCAGCGACGGCAGCTACCTGCACCACATCGCCGTCTTCGACTTTCCCGACGACGGCATTCACCTCTTCACCGACGCCAACCGAGTCGAGCGGGTGATCTCGGGGATGGACCAGCAGGGGGACGAAGCGGCCGGCAACGGCCGCCATGGGATCACGATCGGCGGCGAGGAGACCACGATCGAAGACAGCTTCCTCTCCGGCAACGCGACGCATGGGATCAGCATCGATCCCACGACCATCAGCACCGGCGACGGTACGACGATCCTCGGCAACCGGATCGGGACGACGAGGGACGGCACCGCGGCGGTGCCCAACGGCGGTGACGGGATCAACGCCTTCCTCACCACGCAGGAACTGAGCGGCGCCACCGCCGACGACATCACGATCGGAGGACCCGTCGACCCGACGCCCGCCGGGATCTGCGACGGCGACTGCAACCTGATCTCGGGCAACGGCGGCAGCGGGGTCGAAGTCGCCGTCGCCGGACCGGAGCCCGAACGCGCGGACGGGCTCGTCATCGAAGGCAACTACGTCGGCACGAGCCTCGCCGGGACCGCGGCGATCGGCAACTCACCCAGCGACGACGAGGGAGCCGTGAAGCTCGTGGGCGCCGTCCAGGGCGCGGCGATCGAGGGCAACCTGATCTCCGGCAACGGGGAACACGGGATCGCCGTGCTCGCCGGCGCCAGCGCCGACGTCGGGCCGACCGACACCTCGATCGCCGGCAACACGATCGGCCTGGCGGTGGACCGCGCCGCGCCGCTGCCCAACGACGGACACGGCATCGACCTGGACCGCTCGCTCCTCGACGGACCTCCCCTCGTCGGGACGAAGATCGGCGGGCCGACCGACCCGACGCCGGAGGGCCCCTGCGACGGCGACTGCAACGTGATCTCGGGCAACGGCCAGAGCGGGATAACGGCCTTCGACACCGGTTCTGCCGGGGGGCCGATTGACGCCACGGAAATCGTCGGCAACCACATCGGCACCGACGTCAGCGGCACCCTCGACCGCGGCAACGGCTCCTGGGGCATCCAGCTCAGCGGCGTCTCCGGCACCACCGTCGGAGAACCCGGCGCGCCCAACGTGATCTCGGGCAACGACGTCGGCGTCGTCCTGGTCGGGGGGGAGACGAGCGGCAACCTCATCCAGTCGAACCTGATCGGCGTCGCGGTCGACGGCGCTACGCCGCTCGGCAACTCCGACCACGGAGTCGAGGCCGGCTTCGGCGCCGTCAGCCAGAACACGATCGGTGGCATCGGCACCGACCTCGGCAACACCATCGCCCACAACGGCGACGCCGGCGTGATGCTCGGCGGCAGCGTCGAACCGGTCGTCGACGTGCCCATCCTGGGCAACTCGATCTTCTCGAACGGCGGCCTCGGCATCGACCTGCGGCCGGACCTGATCAGCGGCGGCGTAACCGAGAACGGCGCCTGCGACGAGCTTCTGGTGGCGAACCGCTGCCAGGAGTTCCCCACGGTGACCAGCGGGGGCGGCAGCAGCCTCGCCGCCGGCACCCTGTCGTCCGACCCCGGCACTCGCTTCCGGATCGAGGTCTTCGCCAACCTGGCGGCCGATCCGTCCGGCAACGGCGAGGGCGAACGTTTCCTCGGAGCGGTAGAGACGACGACGGACACGGGAGGCAACGCCACCTGGCAGCTGAGCGATCCTGCCGTCGCGCTGGCCGCCGGCGAACACGTCGCCGCAACCGCGACCGAGCTGGCGAACGACGGGACGCCGCTCTCGACCTCGGAGTTCTCCGACAGCGTCGTCGCTTCCACCTTCGTCCCTCCGGGTCCCAACGACACCGGCCCGAACGGAACTGGCGGCGGCGGAGCGGGGACCGGCTCGCCCGGAGCCGGCGGTCCTCCGCCCACGGGAGCCGAGCCGCCGCCCTGCGGCGGCAAGCGGCCAACGCTCGTTGGAACGGAGGGCGCCGACCGCCTCCGCGGCACGGCGAAGGCCGACGTCATCGCCGGGCTTGGGGGGAAGGACACGATCGACGGCCTCGCCGGCAACGACGTCATCTGCGGCGGCAAGGGCGACGACAAGCTCAATGGCCAGGGCGGACGCGACAGACTGCGCGGCGGTGCCGGCAAGGACACGTTGAAGGGCGGCGCCGGCACCGATGTCCTCGAGGGGGATGACGGCAAGGACAAGCTGGACGGGGGCGGCGGCTCGGGCGACAGTTGCAGCGGCAACGCCGGCCGCGACAGATCCGCGGCGCCAGGCTGCGAGAAGCGCCTCAGCCTCGGCTGAATTCGCCTGGCTCCGCCCCATTGGCCTCGGAAGAGGCCGCCCGGCCGGCTATGGATCGACCGGGTAGGCAGCGGCGCTGTGGGCGCGATCGATCAGCTCGTCGCAGCAGCCGGAGATGGTGAAGCCGAAGCCCTCAGGGGACTGATCGACTTCGGTCACGACTGCGCCTTCCCCATGCTGGGCGCAGACGACGCTCTCGATCTTGGCGGTCATCTGCTGGATGGCGAGTTGTCGGCCACCGCCGGCGATGACGTCGAAGAACTCGTCGCTGGTGACCGCGCGGCCCTCCAGCGCGTAGGTGACGGCGGTGCTCATCTCGTTAAGCGTGACAGGTGGCCGCCATGGATGGATCTCTCGTCATGCTCGTTCCGTCTCGAGGCCTGAATCTGTGCCCGCACCGCGATGGGCTAGTGTCGCC
Organism: Actinomycetota bacterium; assembly: GCA_030852475.1. Taxonomy (GTDB): domain Bacteria; phylum Actinomycetota; class Thermoleophilia; order Solirubrobacterales; family 70-9; genus VAYN01. Next base: position 5,299 of record JALYWY010000084.1, read on the forward strand.
GGACACGGTTTCGCCGTGCCAAACAATTGAGAGGCGGTCCTTTGGATCCGATTGGATATGAGCTTTGCACTCCCGAGGGCGGCAAGGGCGGTGGCGTTCGCGCGACTCGTGGATTCCAGGCTGGCGAGACCGTGATGATTGGCGAACTCGAGGGTGAGGTCGAGCGCAACGACTCTCACGCGACTCAGATCAGCCGGACCAAATGGGCTCGGCACCGCGGCCTCGGTCCGATCGTCAACCATTCCTGCGATCCGAATTGCGGCGTCGAGGTAAACGAGACCGGTGCCTGTGACTTCGTCGCCCGGGTATCGATCGCCCCCGGCGAGGAGATCACCTTCGACTACGCGATGCGCAACTACTCGATCGAGCATTTCCCAGGCGGATGCCTCTGCGGGGCTGGCAACTGTCGCGGTTCCGTGACCGGCTGGAAGGACCTTCCCGCCGAGCGCAAAGCTGACTACGAGGGGTCGGTCGCGCCCTACCTGCTGGAGATCGACCGCGAGCTGGCCGCCAGCGCGGCATAGACCCGAGATCGGGTTCCGCTCAGCGTTCTCGGAGGAGCTGACGCACGCGGATCGCCTCTGGAGCCCGCGTTGCCCATGATCTCCCTCGCACTGGCAACGTCCTGGCCTCACGCCCAATCTGAACAGTCACCGCATATACGCCCCTGGGGACGATGCCGGCGGCCGTGAAACTGGTCGGACGATCCGGAGAATCGGAGCTGGATTCGTACGTCCCGACGGTGATTCCATTGAGGCCGGCGTCCACGCGGGTGTCGCACGACAGGGCGGGAGCACGTCGTCCGTAGACGATGCAAGTCACACCGCGACCCTCGACGATCCAGACGGACTTCGTGCCGGGGGCCTGTACCAGCTCGGCGTTTTCGAAGTCGAGACGAAGAGCGCCCAATTCAGCCACGTTCTCCTCGAGCTCATCCTGGACTCCGCGTGGCACTCGCTCAGGCGATCCGAGCCCTGCGCCCAAGGACGGCAGAGTCGCGTAGCGACCGTCCCCGTCGGCCGCGAGACCTTCGCTGACGAGGTCCGTGAACGGACCAGCCGAAGCCTGCGCAGCAGGCCCACCCCCTCGGTCGTCCTCCGAATCGGCGCCACCCAGCCAGACGCCGATCGCAGCCAGCATCAAGACCGCACAGATGGCGATCCCGGCGACGCGCGGCGAGGATGCTTTTCGAAGGAAGCTCTTCATGGGCCTATACAG
>JALYWY010000105.1 GCA_030852475.1 Actinomycetota bacterium
GCCCCCAGGCGGGCGCGGCGCGACTCGATCGCCACGGCGACCGCGCGCAGTCGTTGCGCAGGGGAGAGCTCGGCCCCGGCGGGCGCCCCGGCCGCGGTCGCGACGGCGCGGAAGAGGGCGCCGAAGGGCATCACCGAGCCGCCGAGGACGGCGCCCCAGCCGGAGAGCTCGCGCTCGAAGTCGAAAACGTCATCGGCGGTCGGGACGACCAGGATCGGGTCGCGGTCGAGTGCCTCCCTGAACCCGCGCAGCACCTCGCCGCGCTTGCCTGAGTTGGGGGGGCCGTGGATCAGCTTCAGGGGCACGCGCCCGAGCCTAGGGACGGCTCCGGCGTCCACCGCGCAGCGCCTGGTGCGACCCCGCAAACTGGGGGTTCAGCAGGCATCTTTTGGCGTCATCGGCCGCCTCTAGATTCTTCGCCAGCCGATGTCACTCTGCTTCGTAGACCCAGCCGACGCCATCCGCGCCATCGCCGACTCCGTCGGCAGGGAGGCGCGCCGCCAGCTCCTCGGGGAGGCGGTGCGCGCGTGGGTGGACGAGATCCCCGATTCCGAGCTCGAAGTCCACTACGCCAAGGCGATCGCCGAGCTCGACGAGCACGACCTCTCGATGCTCGCCGCCTGGCACGGCTCCCTCGAGGCGGGCCAGCCGGTCCCCAACCGCGACTTCCTCATGGCCGCCTTCAACGGGCTCGGCGAGAACCGCCGCGAGGCCCTCAAGCTCGCCGCCGGCTTCCGCGGCGAGGAGGCGGTCGACTCCGGCGTCACCGAGGAAGACGCCCTCGAGCTCGTCCTCAGCCTCCTCGGCCCCCCACGCCTGATGGAGCTCGCCACCGAGGCGCTCGAGCTGTACGTGTGGGACAGAGCTGGAAGCGACAACTAGTCGCGGTTAGAATCTACGTATCTCTGCTGCAACCTCTGCCTGGGGGTAAGGGGTTGCTTTCGTTTCGGAGGAGCAGAGTGATAGCGATGGCGCCGTCTGGGTATCGGCCAGCAGACATGCAAGGTCGTCATCGCGGGCACGAGGCTCGGCCTGTCTCGAGCGTGTCATCTGGAAAGCTGGGATCGCGGTTCGTCTTCAAGACGCGTTGCACTCGATCCGACAGGGGTGAGAGTCAATGCGCACGGAGACGATATGCGAGCTTCATCACCTTCTCAGAAGCGAATTCGGGAACGGGAGACGCCCCAACCCTCGGTTGTCTGGCAGACGCTTGCCATCACCTTCACAAGCTTTGCCTTCGCCGCTGCGCTTGCCGCCCTGACCGTTTCAGAATCAGTGGCCGTTCGTCCCTCCGAGCTCTGGGTGGCTGCCGCCGGGCTCCTGCTTGCCGCCGCCCTGTCCTTCGCTGCTCACCGCGACGTCAACCGGGGCCGCAGAAGCAAGTGGGTCGAAGTCGAAGAACTGCCGGCGACCGAGGCTGACAATTCTTGAAGGCAACAAAAAGACCCGCCTGCGCGGGTCTAGTTGCGAGGTGGGTAATCAGCCCACAAACGCCTGATAAGCCCCTTGATTCTATCAGTGGGCACGCGTTCAACCGACTGCCGCTCGGCGGGTCAATCTGATGCGGAGAGCGGGGGATTCGAACCCCTGCCGGTTGATTAGACCGACCTCACGCTTATCAGGCGATTGCCGCGCCTCGCGGCCTCTGCTCTCCGTGTCAACAGGGTAGAGAAGTAGACAATAAGTTGCGGTCTGCCTGGGCGAGAAAGTCGATCTTCTTCGCGACCACCTCCACCGCGCGGGCTAAGCTCGACCCCTTGGACGTCCCCCCGCAAGCGATCGTGATCTTCGGCGCTACCGGCGACCTGGCCCGGCGGAAGCTGCTGCCGGGGCTGCTGCGGCTGTTCCAGGCGGGGCTGATGCCGGAGTTCCGGGTGATCGGGGTCTCGAGGGAAGAGATCAACGACGCTCGCTTCCGGGGAGTCGCCGAATCGGCCTGCCGCGAGTTCGCCCGCCACGCCTTCGGCGGCGAGGAGTGGCACGAGTTCTCCAGCCGGCTCTCCTACGTCCCCCTCGCGGCGGCGCCGAAGGGGCTGCGGGAGGCGGTCGACAAGGCCGAAGGGGAGATCGGGTCCCAGATGAACCTGCTCCATTACCTCAGCGTGCCGCCCGTGGCCGCCCCCGAAATCGTCCAGTTGCTTCAGACCTGCGGCCTCTCCGAGCGCGCGCGGGTGGTGATGGAGAAGCCGTTCGGGACCGATCTGGCCAGCGCCCGCGAGCTGAACGAGATGGTCCATGAGGTCTTCGCCGAGGATCAGGTCTTCCGCATCGACCACTTCCTCGGCAAGGAGGCGGCGCAGAACATCCTCGCGCTGCGCTTCGCCAACGGCCTCTTCGAGCCGATCTGGAACCGCAACCACATCGACCACATCCAGATCGACGTGCCGGAGACGC
>JALYWY010000129.1 GCA_030852475.1 Actinomycetota bacterium
TCTTGCCCTCCTTGGTGTTCCAGTCGAGGATCGACTCCATCGTGTCCTCGACGCTCAAGATGAAGCAGGCCGAGCACTGCGGCTTCTCCTCGAAGCCGACGTTGAACCAGACCGGCGAGTTGAAGGCAGCCTTCTGGTTGAGCAGGATCGCGGTCAGCTCCATCTCGAAGGCGTCGGCGTCCTCCTCGGTGGCGAAGTAGCAGCCCTCGCGTCCCCAGCCGGCGATCGTGCCGGCGACGCGGCCGATCATCTGTTTCACCGAGCTCTCCCGCTGAGGAGTGCCGAGCTGCCCGCGGAAGTACTTCTGGGCGACGATGTTGGTCGCGTTCTGCGACCACGTCTTCGGGAACTCGACCCCGCGCTGCTCGAAGGCCGGGTTCTCGGGATCGCCGATCACCGCGTCGCGGATCTCCCACTCGATCTGGTCGAAGGGATGCACCCCGGGCGTCGAAAAACGACGCTCCACAGAGAGGCCCTGCAGACCGTTTTTGGGACTGGCGAGTGCGGTCTTGGACATCAAAATGCTCCTCTCTCGGCGGCTTTCAGCGGTAACTACGCAGGATCGCTCACAGGCCGGTCGGAAAAAGTGCTCGAAGTCGCAAATAAGGAATTCCGAGGCCGCCGATGCCTTCTCCTAATTGTGTCAACTCCCCAATATCGGCACTAAGTTCCGGGTAGCCTTTCCGTATGGCAGACGAGCTGCGTAGGGGCGCGGAGCGGATGGGCGAGCGCGCCAGCGCCGCGAAAGAGGCGATGGGCGAGCGGGCGAGCGCGGCCAAAGAGGCCGTCGAAGAGCGCGCCACCGCCGCCAGGGAGGCGACTGCCGAGGCGATCGCCGCGGTCAAGCCGAAGCTGCGCGGGGTCACCCACGAGTGGGCCTTCTTCCTCTCGCTCGGGTTCGGGGTGGCGCTGATCGTCCTCGCCGAGGGGACGGAGGCGACCCTGGCCGTCGCCGTCTACGCGGTCAGCCTCTCCGCCCTGTTCGGGACCAGCGCCCTCTACCACCGCGTCAACTGGAGCCGGCCCAACGTGCGCCGCTGGATGCGGCGGCTGGATCACTCGATGATCTTCTTCCTCATCGCCGGCACCTACACGCCGTTCGCGCTGCTGGTCCTGAACGGCACCCTCGCCACCGCGATCCTCGTCGTCGTCTGGGTCGGCGCCGTCGCCGGCGCGATCGTCGAGATGGTCTGGATCGACCACCCGAAATGGGCCTCGGCGCTGATCTACCTCGCCCTCGGCTGGGTCGCCGTCGCCACCTTCCCGGAGCTGTGGAGCGCGCTCGGGGTGGCCGGCGCGCTGCTCGTCGCCGCCGGTGGCCTCCTCTATACCGCCGGCGCGGTCATCTACGCCGTCCAGCGCCCAAACCCGAACCCGGCGATCTTCGGCTACCACGAGATCTTCCACCTCCTCGTCATCGCCGCCGCGATCGCCCACTTCTCCGCGGTCGCCTTCTTCGCCCTGCCCCAGGACTAGGAGCCGGCGCTAGAGCAGGCGTTGCTCGATCGCGTCCGCGGCGAGCTGGGCGCCGCCCGCCGCGGCGAAGGCCATCGCGACGCGCTCGGCTCCCGGGCGGCAGGCGATCGCCCCGCCGACCTTCGCTCGCAGGCGGCGAGGAGTCAGGCGCGAGGGGGCGAGGCGGGTCCCGGCGGCCGCCGCCACGACCCGCCGGGCGACCGCCCGCTGGTCGCGGCCGAAGGGCACAGCGCAAACCGGCACCCCCATCGCCAATGCCTTCTGCGTCGCTCCCATTCCCGCGTGGGTGATCGCGCAGGCGGCGCGAGCGAGGATCGGCGAGTGCGGAGCGAACCGCAGGACCGTCGCGTTGCCAGGGACATCGAACCCGCTCGGGTTCTCCGCCGGAACCGTCGCGACGACGTGCAGGGGCTCTTCGGCCAGGCCCGCCAGCGCGGCTTCGACGAGGCGGTGGTCATCTTGGAAATCGGTAGAGGTGGTGACGAGGACCAGCGGCTCTTCGACGGCGGCCAGCGCGGCGGGTAGCTGTCCCGGCGGCTCCCAAGCGCAGGGGCCGACCATGACGACGCCGTCGAGCCGGTCGCGGCGGCGGCGCTCGAAGGGCTCCGCGCTCATGTACAGGTGCAGCGGCGTGGTCGCGAGCGGCCCGGCGATGCCGAGGAGCTCGAGGGCGATGCGGGAGGCCGGCAAGGGAAAGGGGCGATAGCAGGACCACGCCTGCTTCCCGGACGCGGCTGCGTTGAGCGCTCCCGTCGCGAGGACGTCGACGATCACCGCCTCGGGTCGCGCCTCCTCGAGCGCTTGGAGGAAGTCTCGGGAATCGTGCGGAGCACGAGCGCGGATGATTCGCAGCGCCTTCGCCTGCGCTCCCAGGACGGTTCTGGCCCGCCAGTCCTCCATCGCCAGCGCCTCCACCTCCGACGAGATCGCCGCCACCTCGAAGCCGCGCGAGCGCATCGTCTCGACCTCGCCGGCCAGGGTTCGCAGGACCACATCGTGACCGCGGCGCCGCAACTCGTCGAGAACGGGTACGAGAGGGAAGAGGTTGCCGCGGGCGGGAGAGGTGTAGGCGAGGATCCGACTCAGGTCAGTCCTCCATCAGCGGTTCCAGCATCTCTCGCATCGCCAGCTTGGTTTCCTTGACGCTGAGGCCGCGGTCGCGTCGCAGCAGCTTCCAGACGTAGATGTCGGTGCCGGTGACGAACTGGGCGAGCCGCCGTCCGTGCTTTGCCCCGCGCAGGCCCTCGAGGGCGGGGGCGAAAGCCTGTTTGCACCACTCGACGTGGACGATGCGCCCGACGTCGGCGAGCTGTCGCAGCGCCGGCTCGCGTTCCTCCTGCGCGAGCATCCGCAGCAGTCGGTTCCCGTAGTTCTCGTAGTGGTCGACAAGGTCGTCGACGATCCCCTTCACGTCACCCACCGGCACCAGGTTCCGGTCGCGGGCCATCTTGCCGCCGACGTGCAGCATCGAGGCCATGAAGAGGCCCTCTTTGCTCTCGAAGTGACGCAGGACCGTCTGCACGGAGACCCCCGATCGCCGGGCGATCTCCGCCAGGGTCATTTCGTCGAAGAAGAGCTCTTCGAAGGCGACCTCGGCCGCCTCGAGGATCGCTTCGCGGGTGGCCTCGGTGGAGCGGGCGCGCTCCTGCATCCGGTACTGACGCTTGCCGCCCTTCTTCCCGCCGCTCATGCCGACAAGGTATCCGCCGCCCGCTCGGGCCCGGTGGTCAGAAGCCGCTTGCGCTCCACCCCCAAGGCGCCGCGATCGCCAGCTTCCAGGTGTCTTCGATCCAATGCAGCACCAGGGTTGCGTCGAGGATCTGGTCGATCGGCCCTCCGTCGGGCTCGCCGACGCGGATCCGCCAACGCTCGCGGGCTAGGACCACTCCCCCGCCCGTGAGCGAATAGCTCGCTTCGACCAGGACCTTCGTCTGCCTGGCGATCATCTGGGCCAGGACCGGGCGGATGCTGTCCCGCCCCTCTATCGCGGTTGCGTCGGGCGTGATCAGGCAGCCCTTCCGGGCAAAGCAGGCGGTGGCCGAATCGAGGTCGCCTTCGCTCAGCGCCCGGATGAAAGAAGGGCAGGCGCCGGTGAGGCCGCGGGGAATGGCACTTGCACTTTGCAATTTCATGTGAGTAAGATTAACACGAAATTGCGGCGCTGGCGACAGCGATCGCCAACGGGAGGAGACGAGATGAAGAAGAGGAAGGCAATCGCCGCGCTGGCGGTGACGCTGTTCGTCGTGGCGGCCGGGATCGCCGTGGCGAAGGAGGGACCGACGATCGTGGAAGCGGGAGTGATGCGC
>JALYWY010000013.1 GCA_030852475.1 Actinomycetota bacterium
CGACGTACTCCATCGCCTGGGTCGAGCAGCCGCACTCGGGGTGGATGAGGAATTCGGCGTTCGGGTGCTCCTCGCGGGTGCGGACGATGTCCAGCGGCTTGATCCCGGCGTGGACGTGGCACTCGCCGTCCCAGATGTGGAAGCGGCCGCGGCGCTCGGGTTCTTCGACCAGGCCGGTCTCGCGCTCGACGAAGGCGCCGAGCCACATGTCGGGGCCGAAGAGGATCTCGGTGTCGGGCCCGTGCTCGGCCCAGATGTGACGAACCACGGCGACGGCGTTGGAGGAGGTGACGCAGTAGTCGGTCTCGGCCTTCACCTCGGCCGAGGTGTTGACGTACATGACGACGAGGGCGCCGGGGTGCTGGGCCCTCCAGGCGCGCAGCTGCTCGGCGGTGATCGAGTCGGCGAGCGAGCAGCCGGCGTCGAGGTCGGGGATCAGGACCGTCTTCTCGGGCGAGAGGATCGAGGCCGTCTCGGCCATGAAGTGGACGCCGCAGAAGGCGATCACCTCGGCGTCGGTTTCGGCGGCCTGGCGAGAGAGGCCGAGCGAGTCGCCGCGGTAGTTGGCGACGTCCTGGATCTCGGGCAGCTCGTAGTTGTGCGCGAGGATGACCGCGTTGCGCTCCTGCGCGAGCGCGCGAACCTCATCGCTGATCTCAGCGATCTCCGCCGGGCTTAGCTCCGGTGCGAGCGTAGGTTGGATCGTCGGGAGCTCCTGCATGAGCCCTTCCTCCTTATGTTCGCCGGCGGGACCGAGGTCCGGACCGGTCGAATGACCGTCATCGAAGTTTAGCCGACGAAATCCTCCGTCTAGCCTTTTCGGGATGCCCGAGCTGCCCGAGGTCGAGATCGTCGTCCGCCGCCTCGACGCTGCCATCGCCGGCAGCGAGGTGGAATCGGCTCTGGCGCCGGGAATGAATGTGATGAAGACTTATCAACCGCCGCTGGATTCGCTGGCCGGGCGCGAGGTGACCGGGGTGCGGCGGATCGGCAAGATGCCCGTCGTCGAGTTCGGCGACCTGGCGCTGCTGATCCACCTGATGTCGGCGGGGCGGCTGCGGGTCCACGACAAACGCGCCTCGATCAAAGACCGCGCCTCGCGGGTGCTGATCCGGCTCGGCGACGGGCGCGAGCTGCGCCTGCGCGAGATGGGGACGAAGCAGCGGGCCTGGGCGAAGCTGCTGCCGGCCGACGCGGTCGCCGAGGACGAGATGGTCGCGAGCCTCGGGCCCGAGGCCTGGCCCCCTCCCCCGCTCGAGGAGTTCGCCGCGGCGATCGACAAGCCCCGCCACCTCCACCCGCTCCTGCGCCACCAGAAAGACGTCGCCGGGATCGGCCGCTCCTGGGTCGACGAGATCCTCTGGGAGGCGCGGCTCTCGCCGTTCAAGAAAGGCTCGGAGCTGGAGCCCGACGAGATCGAGCGCCTACACGCGGCGCTGCACGTGCTCGGCGACGCGATCGACCACTACGAGGAGACGATCGGGCCGGAGCCGCCGGACAAAATCCCGAAGCCGCTGAAGATCCACAAGCACGAGGGCGAGCCCTGTCCGCGGTGCGGCACCACGATCGAGGCGGTCTTCTTCTCCGAGCACCAGACGAACTACTGCCCGCAGGAGCAGACGGGCGGACGGGTTCTCAAAGACCGTCGGCTGTCGAAACTGCTCAAGTAGAGAGCTCGAGCAGCATCGAGAAGTCCAGCGTGGGAGCCGAGTGGGTCAGCGCTCCGATGGAGATGAACTCGACGCCGGTCTCGGCGATCTCGCGGACGTTCTCCAACGTGACGCCGCCGGAGGCCTCGAGCGAGACTCCGTCGGCGCCGCCGGCGTTCTTGTCGCGCAGGTCGACCACTTCGCGCATCGCGGCCGGGCTCATGTTGTCGAGCAGCAGCCGGTCGGCTCCGGTGCCGAGCGCGTAGGCCGCCTCGTCGAGGTTGCGGACCTCGACCTCGATCGCCTTCTCAGGCTGGGCGTTGCGGGCGGCGTAGACGGCTTTCGCCAGGCCGCCGGCGGCGGCGATGTGGTTCTCCTTGATCAGGATCGCGTCGTAGAGGCCCATGCGGTGGTTGAGGCCGCCGCCGGCCGCGACCGCGCCCTTCTCGAGGCTGCGCAGTCCCGGCGTCGTCTTGCGGGTATCGAGGATCGTGGTGCCGGAGCCGACGACCGCCTCGGCGTAGCGGGCGGTCAGCGTCGCGATCCCGGAGAGGTGGCCGAGGAAGTTGATCGCGGTCCGCTCCGCGGCGAGCAGCGCGCGGGCGCTGCCGCCGGCGATCAGCACCTCGGCCGGGACGTCCTCGCGCCACTGCCCCTCGACGAGGAGGTTGTCGACGTCCTCGACCCCGCACTGCCGCATCGTCTCGGCGACGACCGCCAGCCCGTAGACGACGCCCGGCTGTTTCTGCACGATCCGCGCCCGCGCCCGCGCCTCCTCGGGCACCGTCGCCTCGGAGGTGATGTCGCCCTCGCCCAGGTCCTCGGCCAGGGCGCGGCCGACCAGCTCCTCGATTTCCTCCGCCAGCTCGATCATCGCGCCACCCTACATCTCACGTTTCCAGGCTCCAGCACGTTTAATCCCACAGAGTGACCCCGCTGCCGCCGTTTCAAACCGTCCTGGACGAGCATTCCGCCGCCGTGATGGCGATCTTGCGCGGGGCCGTCGGCAAGGACGGAGCCGAGGACTGCTTCCAGGAGACCTTCCTGGCCGCCCTGCGCGCCTACCCGAAGCTCGGCGACGCGCGCAACCTGCGGGGCTGGCTGCTGACGATCGCCCACCGCAAGGCGATCGACCACCACCGCGCCAACGGCCGCAACCCGATCCCGGTGGCGACGGTGCCGGAGGCGGCGACCGAGGACGGGCTGCCGGAGCCCGACGAGCGGCTCTGGGCGGCGGTCGGGGCGCTGCCGCCGAAACAACGGGCGGCGGTATCGCTGCGCTACGGCAGCGACCTCCCGCACAACGAGATCGCCGCGGCGCTCGGCTGCTCGCCGGAGGCGGCGCGGCGCAGCCTGCACGAGGGGCTGAAGCGACTGAGGAAGGAGCTGGCATGAAGGCAGCGATCGACAACACCGCCATCGACAAGTTCACCGCGCGGGCGGCCGAGGAGGGTCTGCTCGACGTCGCCTACGCGACCACCGATTCTCCCTTCGGCCCGCTGTTGCTGGCACAGACGCGGCGCGGCCTGGTCCGGGTGGGGCTGCCGAACCAGGACCGGGACGAGCTGCTGATGGACCTTTCCGCGCGCGTCTCGCCGCGCGTGCTCGAGGCGCCGTCCGAGCTCGACGAGGCCCGGCGCGAGCTCGACCTCTACTTCGAGGGCAAGCTCGACCACTTCGGCCTCCCCCTCGACTGGCAGCTCAGCGGCGGCTTCCGCCAGCGGGTTCTGCGAGCGATCAACCGCATCCCCTACGGCCAGACCCGCAACTACACCGAGATGGCCCGTAGGGCGGGCAACGAGCGTGCCGTCCGCGCCGCCGGCACCGCCTGCGGCAGCAACCCGATTCCGCTCGTCGTCCCCTGCCACCGCGTCCTGCGCACGGGCGGCGCCCTCGGCGGCTACGCCGGCGGGCTGCCGATGAAGGAGGCCCTGCTGGAGCTGGAGGGAGTTCTGGACGAAAGGTCCAGTTCCTAAAGAGCGCCCCCACTGGCTCCGATCTAAGGAGTGATGCGAAATCTTCCGCTCCTGCTCGCCCTGCTCCTCCTCACCGTGCTCGGCACCGCCGCCACGGCACAGGCTTCGCTCCTCCCCGTCGTGGACCAGGTCAGCCCTTTCATCGCCGACGACGAAGAAGAAGAAACGGAAGCCGAAGAAGCCGAAGACGAGGCCGAAGAAGCCCAAATCGACCGCGAACTCTGCGAAGAAGACCCGGAATTCTGCGAAGAAGAGTCGGAGCCCAAAGGCAAAGGCCAGGACAAGGGGGACGAGTGCCTGCTGAAGAGCGCCAAGGCCTCCCTCACCGCCAATCCCGGCAAGCGCCGACTGCGCCTAACCGTCCACTACAAGACGCTGAAGCCGACGACCGTCAGCGTCGAGGCCAGCCTCGAGAGCCCGAAAGGGACCATCCACCTCGATACCGATCACGCTCGCTTCCGCCGCTCCGGCGTCTACCGGGACAACTACGAGCTCCCCGAGAAGCAGATGAAGAAAGCTGCGGTGGCGCGAGGGTTCTCGGTCGAGCTGCACGTCGTCAACGCGCCGGCCGCGTGCGACATCGAGCTCACGGGACCCTCTCGCCTATCCAAGCGCTAGCTTCGCGCAGGTGAGCCGGGTCGATCTGGTGCCCTAGCTCCGACTCGCGGTAGATGACGTCGAGACCGGCGGCCTCGAGCAGCTCCCGCGCCCGCTCGGCGAACTCGATCCCGATGATCGGGTCGCGGCGACCGTGGCTGACGAAGGCCCGGGTACCGGTGCGATCGGCGAGCGAGGGCTCCCAGCCTTCGACCGTCGGCACGAAGCCGCTGAAGGCGAGGATCCCCGCGACCGCCGGTCGGTCGGCGCCGAGTCCCATCGCGTAGCTCATCACCGCCCCCATCGAAAAGCCGCCGAGGACGGTGCGCTCCGGCCCCACCCCGGTCTCCTCCCAGAGAGAGTCGTGCAGCTCGGCCAGCGCCTCGCGCGCCGCATCGAAGGTCTCGCGGTCCGGGTAGCCGACCCGCGGCACCACGTACCAGTGGTAGCCGGGCGAGCCCGGCAGGGTCAGCGGCGCCCGCGGAGTCACCACCCGCAAACGCCGCTGCGGGTCGAGGAAGTCGGCGAGTCCGAGCAGGTCGCGCTCGTCGGTGCCGCGACCGTGGTGCAGGACCAACAGCCCCTCCGGCTCTCCATCCGCCGCCCGTTCGAGCTGGAAGAGAGACGCCATCAGTTGGCCGACGCCGCGGCGGTCTTGTTCAGGTAGTCGCGGATGAACTCGTCGATGTCGCCGTCGAGAACCTTCTGCACGTCGCCGACCTCGTGCTCGGTGCGGTGATCCTTGACCATCGTGTAGGGGTGCATCACGTAGCTGCGGATCTGCGAGCCCCAGGCGACGTCTTTGACCTCGCCGCGCTGCTTGGCCAGCTCTTCGGAGCGTTTGCGCTCCTCCAGCTCGATCAGCTTCGAGCGCAGCAGCTGCATCGCCACCGCCTTGTTCTGCGTCTGCGAGCGCTCGTTCTGGCACTGGACGACGACGCCGGTCGGGAGGTGGGTGATCCGCACCGCCGAGTCGGTCTTGTTGACGTGCTGGCCACCGGCGCCGGAGGCGCGGTAGGTGTCGACACGCAGGTCGGCGTCGTCGATCTCGACCTCGACGCTGTCTTCGACCACCGGCCCGACGTCGACCTGGGCGAAGCTGGTGTGACGGCGGGCGGAGGAATCGAAGGGCGAGATCCGGACCAGGCGATGGACGCCGCGCTCGGCCGCGAAGAGACCGTAGGCGTTCTCGCCACGGGCGATGAAGGTGGCGGACTTCAGCCCCGCCTCCTCCCCCGGCGAGGCCTCGACCATCTCGACCTGGAAGCCGCGGCGTTCGGCCCAGCGCAGGTACATCCGCAGCAGGATCTCGGCCCAGTCCTGGGAGTCGGTCCCCCCCGCCCCGGCGTGGACGGTGACGACCGCGTCGCCGGCGTCGTACTCGCCGCTGAACAGGCGCGCCTCCTCCAGCTCGGCCAGCCGCCGCTCGACCGAGCTCAGCTGCGAGTCGAGCTCGGCCGCCATCTCCTCGTCTTCGGCGGCCATCTCCGCGAGGTCGCCGAGGTCGGCGACATCGCTCTCGAGCCCGCGGAACGTCTCCAGCCGGCGCTGCGCCCTGGCGTGGGCGGCCGAGGTGCGAGCGGCGGCATCCTGGTCGTCCCAGAAGCCGGGCCGGCCCATCTCCTCCTCCAGCCGCGCGGCTTCGGTCTCTAGCGCAGCGGGGTCAAAGGTAGTCCGAGAGCAGGGACAGCTGCTCCCGGACGGCGGCCAGGCGAGGCGCTGCGGACTGGGTCTGCGCTGCATCGGCCATGCCGCAAGACTACCCGGGCAGGAAGCTCATCTGCCGCAGCGCCTCGTCGCGGTCGTCGAACGGCCGCCAGCTCAGCACCTTGTGGTCGCGCAGCTCGAAGGCCCAGGCCATCTCGTCTACCCCGGCCAGGCTTTCGTCCTCTTCCCAGTGCCAGTGCCGGTTGATCAGCGCCACCGCCCGGCCGCCCCCGCCTTCGGTGTCGTCCTCGTAGAGCTGCTCGAGCTCGATCGTCTGCTGCACCCCGCCCGGCGCCCGCGTCGCCCAGACCCGTGCCGCCTCGACTCCCTTCCGCAGTCCCCTGCTCGCGTGTATCTCGACCTCGGGATCGAGGACGGCGACGAACGCGTCCAGGTCGCGCTCATTGAAGGCGCGGATGAACTCGCGAACGGGGTCGGTCATGCAGCGCCCTCAGGCGCCGTGGCACTTCTTGTACTTCTTGCCCGACCCGCACCAGCAGGGATCGTTGCGGCCGATGTTCTCTTTCTCGTCCTTGACGACGGTCTCCACGACCTCGCCGTTGCCGGGCCTCCCTTGGGCTGCGGCGACGTCGGTGGCGGTGGCGCCGCTGGATGCCGCCACCTCCTGCAGGGCGGAAGGCTGGTTCTCCATCGTGCCGCCGGAGTAGGCGAGCGTCGTCGTTTCGCCATCGCCATTGGCGGCGGCGACCGGGCCCGCCTGGTCCGGCTGGACTTCGATTTCGGCGCGGTACACCAGTTTCGAGAACTCGTCCCAGATCGAGTGCATCAGGTCTTCGAACATCGAGTAGCCCTCGTTTTTGTAGGCGACGAGGGGATCGATCTGGGCGAAGCCGCGGAGGTGGATGCCTTCGCGCAGGTAGTCCATGTCGAAGAGGTGTTCGCGCCAGCGGTTGTCGATCACCTGCAGCAGAATCGAACGCTCCAGGTACCGCATCAGCTCCTCGCCGAGCTGCTCCTCGCGCTCGTCGTAGGCATTCATAGCGTCGTCGTCGAGGGCTTCTTTCAGCTGCTCCTTGTCAACGGTCTCCGGCGCCAGGCTCCCGACCTCGATGCTGACCGGCCAGATCTGCCGCAGCTGCGTCTCCAGCTCCTCGAGGTCCCATTCCTCGAGCAGCTCGCCCGCGGTGTACTCGTCGACGAGCCGCTCGATCACGCCCTCGACTTCGTCGCGGGCGGTCTCGGAGATGTCGCGGCCTTCGAGGATCTCGCGGCGGTATTTGTAGATCACCCGCCGCTGCTCGTTCATCACGTCGTCGTACTCGAGCACGCGTTTACGCAGGAGGAAGTTCTGCTCCTCGACTTTCTTCTGGGCGTTCTCGACGGTTTTCGTCAGCATCTTCGCTTCGAGCGGGACTTCGCCGCCCTCGTCGTCGGTCGGCCCGAGTTTGTCGAGGATGTTGTAGATGCGGTCGCCGGCGAAGAGGCGGATCACGTCGTCTTCGGCGGAGAGGAAGAAGCGGGACTCGCCGGGGTCGCCCTGGCGGCCCGAGCGGCCGCGCAGCTGGTTGTCGATCCGCCGGGACTCGTGACGCTCGGTGCCGCAGATGAAGAGGCCGCCGAGCTCGCGCACTTCCTCGGCCTCGGCCTTGCACTGGGGCTCCAGCTCGGCGGTCTTCTTGGCCAGAGCCTCCTCGTAGTCCTCGCTCTCAGGCGTGATCCCCTGCTTTTTCAGCTCGGAGATCGCCAGGTGCTCGGGGTCGCCGCCGAGCTTGATGTCGACGCCGCGGCCGGCCATGTTGGTGGCGATCATCACCGCGCCCTTGCGCCCCGCCTGGGCGATCAGCTCGCCCTCTCGTTCGGCGTGCTCGGGCTTGGCGTTGAGGACCGAGTGTTTGACCCCCTGGCGTTTGAGGGCGTCGGAGATCATCTCCGAGACCTCGACCGAGACGGTTCCGACGAGAACCGGCTGGCCCTTTTCGTGGCGGCCGACGATTTCCTCGATCACAGCCGCCCACTTGCCGTCCTTGGTCTTGAAGATCTGGTCGTTGTGGTCGAGCCGGACCATATCTTTGTTGGTCGGGATCTCGACCACCGGCATCTCGTAGATCTTCATGAACTCGGTCGCCTCGGTGAGGGCGGTGCCGGTCATTCCCGAGAGCTTGTCGTAGAGGCGGAAGTAGTTCTGGAGGGTGATCGTCGCCAGGGTCTGGTTCTCCTCGCCGATCGCCACGCCCTCCTTCGCCTCGACGGCCTGGTGGAGGCCCTCGGACCAGCGCCGGCCCTCGAGGATGCGGCCGGTGAACTCGTCGATGATCATCACCTCGCCGTCGATCACCGCGTAGTCGTCGTCTTTTTTGTAGAGCGACTCCGCTTTGAGGGCCTGGACCAGGTGGTTGACGAGGCTGCCGTGCTCGCCGAGATAGAGGTTGTCGACGCCGAGGAACTCCTCGGCTTTCTTCACCCCCTGCTCGGTCGGCGCCACCGTCTTGTGCTTCTCGTCGTACTCGTAGTCGTAGTCGACCTCGGAGGTGTCCTTCGATTCGCCCAGCGATTTCAGTTTCTGTTTCGCCGGCACGCCCTTCATCTGTTTGGCCAGACGGGCGAACGTGTAGTAGATCTGGGCCGCCTGTTCGGGGGCGCCGGAGATGATCAGCGGCGTCCGCGCCTCGTCGATGAGGATGTTGTCCACCTCGTCCACGATCGCGAAGTGGTGGCCGCGCTGAACGCAGTTTTCGAGCGAGTTGGCCATGTTGTCCCGCAGGTAGTCGAAGCCGAACTCCGAGTTGGTCCCGTAGGTGATGTCCATCGCGTATTTGCGCTGGCGGGCGGCGTGGTCGTCGAAATCCTGGACGGCGGAGACGCTGACGCCGAGGGCGTCGTAGATCGGCTTCATCCATTCCGAGTCGCGGCGGGCGAGGTAGTCGTTGACGGTGACGACGTGGACGCTGTCGCCGGCGAGCGTGTTGAGGAAGACGGGCAGGGTCGCG
>JALYWY010000149.1 GCA_030852475.1 Actinomycetota bacterium
TCTCCTCGTCGAGCTCGCCGACCCGGCGGCCGTCGGGGAGGTGGACGCCGTAGAGGCCGCGGTCGGGGATCGTGCCGGCGTTGGTGACGACCAGCTGGCGGGCGCCTTTGCGGCCGTGGATCGTGCCTTCGGTGCGGTCCCAGACGATCCGCGGCCGCAGCTCGGCGAAGCGGTCGGAGGGGTAGCGGCCGTCCAGCATGTCGAGCACGTTCTCCAGCTGTTCGCGGGAGAGGTCGTGGAAGGGCTCGGTGGCGGTCACCAGTCGCTCGACCTCGTCGACCTCCCACTCTTTCTGCGCCGCCAGCGAGACCAGGTGCTGGGCGAGGACGTCGAGCGGGTTCTGCGGGATCGTCGTCTCCTCGATCTCGGCCTCGCGCATGCGGCGGGCGACGACCGCGCACTCGAGCAGGTCGCCGCGGTATTTGGGAAAGATCCGGCCTTTGGAGACTTCGCCCATGCGGTGGCCGGCGCGGCCGATCCGCTGCAGGCCGCGGGTCACCGACTTCGGCGACTCGACCTGGATCACCAGATCGACCGCTCCCATGTCGATGCCGAGCTCGAGCGAGCTGGTGGCGACGAGGCAGGGGAGCTCGCCCGACTTCAGCATCTCCTCGACGACCGCCCTCTCCTCGTGCGAGAGCGAGCCGTGGTGGGCGCGGGCGATCTCGACGTAAGGCTCCTGGCCCGCGGGTCCTGTCTCCGATCGGGGGCTCTCCCTACCGGGATAGTCCTCCCGATCGTCGCCACCCGCGGGAGGATCGTTTCCGAGCTGCTCCGTTGCCGGGAGCTCAGATTCCCCTTCGCCGTTCGCCAGCTCGTTGAGGCGCTTCGCCAGTCGCTCGGCGGCGCGGCGGTTGTTGACGAAGATCATCGTCGAGGTGTGTTCCTGCACCAGCTCCAGAAGGCGGGGGTAGATCGCCGGCCAGATCGAGCGGGCGTGGGCGCTCGGCACGACTTCGCTCGGCGGCGGCCCGCCCTCGCTCGGATAGGCCGGCGCCCCCGGATCCGCCATGTCCTCCACCGGCACCACGATCTCCAGATCCAGAGCCTTCTTCTGCCCCGCATCCACGATCCGGCACTCCCGCTTCGGCCCGACCAAGAACTGCCCGATCCGCTCCAACGGCCTCTGGGTCGCCGAGAGCCCGATCCTCTGGATCGATTCACCGCCTTCCTCGGCAACGAGGTGATCAAGCCGCTCCAAGGTGAGGGCGAGGTGGGAGCCGCGCTTGGTCTGGGCGACGGCATGGATCTCGTCGACGATCACCGCTTCGACCCCCGTGAGGATCTCCCGCACGCTCGAAGAGAGCATCAGGTACAGCGACTCCGGCGTGGTGATGAGGATGTCCGGCGGCTCTTTGGCCATCGCCCGCCGTTCTTTCTGCGAGGTGTCGCCGGTCCGCAGGCCGACGGAGATGTCGGCGCCGATCCCGCGCAGGGGCGCCCGCAGGTTGCGCTCGATGTCGTAGGAGAGCGCTTTCAGCGGCGAGACGTAGACGAGCTTGACCCCGGTCCCCAGCGAGTCGGAGCGCGCCAGCTTGTCGATCCCCCAGAGGAAGCTGGCGAGCGTCTTCCCCGACCCGGTCGGGGCGCAGATCAGCGTGTGCTCACCACTGGAGATCGCCTCCCAGCCGCCGGCCTGCGCCGGCGTCGGCCCCTCGAAAGATGCCTCGAACCACCGCCGCGTAGCGGCGCTGAACGGCCCCAGCGGATCAGATTTCGTGCTCGTCTTCGCCTTAGTGCTCAACCCATCGATCTTACGCAGATCGATGGGTTGGCACTACAGCTAGGCAAGCTGCGCTACGGCGTTCCGCCGGCGAACTTCACGTAGCTGAACCAGGACGCCTTCGGCACGAAGCCTTTGGCGAAGAGGCCGGAGCCGTCGCAGAAGTTGCAGGCGCCGGGGGCGTCGTCGACGGAGAACCAGAAGACGCTCTTCACCTTCCATTTCACCTGCTTGTTGCGCAGGATCGTGAAGGCGCTGCGGAGTTCGCGGGCCTGGCCGGACGGGCCTTTGGCGAACTGGTTCCCCGGCGTGGCTTTGCCGGAGCTCCAGCCGAGCTCGGTCATCCACAGGCCCTTGCCGCCGTCGCCGTTCGCGGCCAGGACATCGCGGAATTCTTCGGTCACGGCAGGCAGTTCGCTGGCGCGGATCGTGTACGGGTGCAGGGCGACGCCGTTGAACCGCGACTTGATGCCCGGCGTGAGCTTGTACATCTGGCTGATGAAGTCGCTCGCGTACCAGTTGAGGCTTTTGTGTTTGCCGCTGGCGGTGCGGGCGCCTTTCGGCCGCGCGAAGAGGCCGGCGAGGACGATCTTCGCCCCCGGGTCGGCCGCCCGCAGGGCGGTGTAGGAGATCTTCACCAGCTTCCCGTACTCGCCCGGGTTGGGCTTGGCGATGAAGTACTTGAAGTTGGGCTCGTTCCAGATCTGCCAGGTCCGGATCGGCCGTTTCGGCACGCCCGGGTGCTCGGACCAGAAGCTGCCGTTCGGCCCGTAGCGGGCGACGGCGGCGGTGAGGAAGCCGACCCAGCCGGTGCGCGCGGCGCCGCTGACCGGCAGGTGCGCGGGGGCTTCGAGCCCGCCGGCGCCGGGGACCCGTTTCATCGGCACCGCCCACTCGGGGGCGCCGGAGAGGAAGGGGAGCACCTTGATCCCGGATTTCGCCGCCTCTTCGACCTGGTTGTCGAAGCCGCTCCAGTCGAAGGCGCCGCCCTGGGTCGGCTGGACGGAGCCCCAGCCAACCGGGATGCGGATGCTTTCGACCCCGCCGTTACCAAGCCGCTGGAACTGTTCAGTGCTCAGGTGACTCTGGGGAACGACGCCCCAGAAGCCGGCGGGAAGGGCATGGGCGGCGGAGGCGAAGACCGCGAAGATCGCGGTCACGGCAAACGCCGCGCTGCAGGCACGCAGAATCCTCATCTTGTACTCACTCGCTTTCGACATCGCTCAGCTTGCGGGAGGCGCGACGGTGGAGCCGGGGCCCTGCCGACGCTGGCGGTAGTAGTAGGCGCCGATCGAGATCGCAGCCAGGACGGCGATCGCGATCAGGATCGGGACCAACGGCGAGGAACCGCCGTCGTCCGAAGAAGCCTGCTGGCCGGTGGCCGAGGGGGCCGTCTCCAGTTTCTTGGCGCCGCCCACGTCGCCTGCAGGCTTGGAGCCATCGGCAGCCCTGTCGCTGCCGCCGCCAGAGCCTTGGTTAGGCTGGGTGCCACCGGCGCCGCCGGTGCCCGAATCGTCGTCGCCGCCGGAACCTACGCCACCCGGCGTGTTTGAACCGGTGGCTCCGGGATTC
Source organism: Actinomycetota bacterium (assembly GCA_030852475.1). GTDB lineage: Bacteria > Actinomycetota > Thermoleophilia > Solirubrobacterales > 70-9 > VAYN01. The sequence continues at coordinate 3,296 of JALYWY010000149.1, forward strand.
GAGTTGGAATCGCCTGAATTGTTCTTCGACGGAATATTGGAACCATCGCCATCGGGGACGGTTGGAACATCGGTTTCGTATTGAATTCCGGAGTTTTCTTCAGCCGCAGCCAGACCCGGGAAACAAGCCATTGCCAGCACAGCAAGCACTGACAGAAGCAAGAGAACGGGTCGGGCCGAGCTACGGGCGCGGGGGTGGGTCGTCCGAGACATGGCGCGCAAGGTTAGAGGAATCAGCGGCGTTGATAAGTCCGCTGGCTTTGATCCTGGGCCTCGCCCTCGCGGGTGGGGGCTTCGTCCTGGGCGAGCGCCACATCGCCGGTCTTGCGGTCTGGCTGCTCCTCGTCGGCATGCTCGCCCTTGGCGCTGTGGGCCGGGCGACGCTTGGACGTTCGTTCTATTGGGCGACGGGACTGATCGCAGGGCTGGCGCTTTTCTCCGCATTCTCTTCTCTCTGGTCCGGGTCGATTGAGCTCAGCGTCACCGAAGCCGACCGTGTCTTGGTCTACCTCGGCTTTTTCCTTGCCGCGTTTCTGATCGCCCAAACCGACCAAAGACGTCAACGTTTCGCTGAAGGGATCGGAATTTCCCTAATTGCGATCGCCGTTGTCGCTCTATCCACCCGTCTGCTGCCCGATCTGGTCCCGTTCGGACCCGGTTTGGGAAGCGGCGTGCGCCTCGGCTATCCGCTCGGGTACTGGAACGCAAACGGCGTCGCTTTCGCGATCGGCGTCGCTTTCGCGCTGTGGATGAGCAGGCGCTCGCTGAACGTACCGCTGCGCTGGTTCGCGGTCGCCTCCCTCCCCACCCTCCTGCTCGCCCTCTACTTCACCTACTCGCGCGGTGGGGTGCTGGCGCTGCTGGTCGCGTGCGGCTGCCTGATCGCCCTCTCCCACGACCGCCTCTGGCTGCTGGCGACGCTGGCGATCGGGGCGCTGGGGGCCCTGCCGGCGGTGCTCGCGGTGCAGGCGAGGCGCGAGCTGGCCGACAACTTCCCCAGCCAGGCGGCGATCGACCAGGGCGTCACGGTGCTGCTGATCCTGATCGCCGGAACCGTGCTGGCGCTGGGCCTCTTCGCGCTCCTGCGGCGGCTCGAGAGGAGGGATGACGAAACCACCGGCAAGGTCCTGGCCCTCTCCCGGGACCCGGCCTTCCTCAAACGCGTCGCGGTCGTCTTGGCGGTGTTGGCGATCGGCGGCGCCGTCGCCGTCGGCGGCCGCGCCTGGGACCAGTTCTCCGACTCCGAACTCGCCCTGCAACAGCCCGAGGACCGCTTCGAAAACCTCTCCGGGACGGGCCGCGACGAATTCTGGCGGGTCGCCCTCGACGCCCTCGGCGAGAACCCCCTGGCCGGCCAGGGGGCCGGCACCTACCGCTTCGCCTGGAACCAGGAGCGGGAGATCGACACCACCGTGCTCGACGCCCACTCCCTCTACTTCGAGGCCTTCGCCGAGCTGGGGCTGATCGGCGGCCTGATCGTGCTGGCGCTGGTCGGAACGCTGCTGTGGACCGGGTTCGCCGCCTGGCGGGGAGCGAGCGGCCCGCGCCGGGAGCTGAACGCCGTCCTGTTCGCCGCCTGTCTCGCCTTCGCGGTTGCCGCCGGGATCGACTGGCTCTGGGAGATCGCGGCGGTGGGAGCGATCTTCTTCGCCGCCGCCGGCGCCCTGGTCGCCGCCCGCTGCGGGCAGCAGGCGCAGGCGCAGGCCGAGAGCAACGGCAAGGGGGAGCGGCGCCGCTTCGGCCTCACCGTGGCCGGGCTGGCGGTCGCCTGGATATCGGCGCTGGCGCTGGTCGGACCGCTGCTGGTCGACCGCGAGATCGACACCAGCAACGCCGCCGCCGCCGACGGCAACATGGAGGCGGCGGTCGAGCACGCCGAAAACGCCCGCTCGATCGAGCCCTGGGCGGCGACCCCCTACATCCAGCTCGGCCTCCTCGCCGAGTCGCAGGGCGATTACGCGACCGCCGCCGAGCGGCTCGGCCAGGCGATCGATCGCGAGGAAGAAAACTGGCTCCTCTATTACCTGCGGGCGCGGATCGAGCACCGGGGCGGAGACGAGGCCGCCGCCCGCGCCGACCTGGCGGAAGCGCGACGGCTGAACCCCGAAGAGGAATGCCTGGGTGAGGGTTTCGAAGGATGCGGATGAGCCAGGCACCCGACACCAGGCGCGAGGCCGGCAAGGAGACCGAGCAGCGGGCTCCGGCCCCGGTTCCCTTCGATACCGTGGGCCACGGCCCGAACGAGTCGCGCCGCCGCGGGGCGCTGCTGCGCCGCCTGCTCGCCCTCGGCGACTGGGGGGCGCTGCTCGGCGCCCTCTGCATCGTCACCGCCGCCAGCGCGACCACCGACGTCGGCGTCTTCTTCTGGGCGGTCCTCTTCAGCCCCTCCTGGGTGATCGTCCTCAAGCTCCACGGCCTCTACGACAAGGACCACCGCCGGATCCGCCACAGCACCCTCGACGAGCTGCCGACGCTGATCTCGGCCAGCGTCCTCGGGATCCTGGTCCTCGACGGCCTGCTGGCGCTGAGCCCGGTCGGCCCCCTCTCCCCTGCCAGCGCGATCGGGATCGGCGTCGGCGCCTTCGCCGGCAGCTTCGTCGCCCGCGGCGCCATCCGCTTCCTCTTCCACCGTTTGACCGGGCAGGCGACGGGACTGGTGATCGGGCCGGCGAAGGCGGTCGACATGGTCGCCCGCCGGGTCTCCACGCACCCGGAGACGCGGCTGGCGCTGGTCGGCTACCTCTCGCCGGAGAGCGAGAAGGAGGCGACCGAGCTGCCGCGGCTGGGGTCGCTCGCCGACATCTCGGAGGTCGCCCGCGAGCTGGCGATCGAGCGCGTCGTCGTCACCGAACAGGAGATGAGCGAGGTCGACGCCGAGCGGCTGATCGAGGAGTGCAAGGCGGCGGGCCTGGCGCTCACCTTCCTTCCCCAGCACTACGGCCTGCTGGGACCGGGGATCGAGCTCAACCGCCTGGCCGAGCTGCCGGTGCTCGACTTCCGCTTCAGCGACCCGCCGCGCTCGACGCTGGCGATGAAGCGGCTGATGGACGTCGCCGTCTCCGCCGTGCTGCTGATCCTGCTCTCGCCGCTGCTGCTGGGGGTGGCGCTGTGGATCCTGCTCGACGACGGGCGGCCGGTCTTCTTCCGCCAGCGCCGCGCCGGCAAGGACGGCAAGCCGTTCACGATGGTCAAGTTCCGGACGATGGTGAACGACGCCGAGCAGCGGCTGCCGGAGCTGGTCGACATCGAGAGCCTCGACCAGCCCGCGTTCAAGATCCCCGACGACCCGCGGGTGACGCGCAGCGGCCGCTGGCTGCGCCGGACCAGCGTCGACGAGCTGCCGCAGCTGTGGAACGTCCTGCGCGGCGACATGTCGCTGGTCGGGCCGCGGCCCGAGGAGGAGAGCGTCGTCGCCCTCTATGACGAGCGCCAGCGCGGGCGCCTGGCGGTGAAGCCGGGGATGACGGGGCCGATGCAGGTCTACGGCCGCAGCGATCTCACCTTCGAGGAGCGGCTGGCGATGGAGCGCGACTACCTCGACAACCTCTCGCTGCTGACCGACCTGGCGATCCTGCTGCGGACGCCGCGGGCGATGGTCCGTGGCGAAGGCGCCTACTGAGCCGGTGCCCGAGCTCGAGGTCGTGATCGTCAGCCACGGCGCCGAAGCGTTGCTGCGCCGCTGCCTGCGCTCGCTCGAGGAGCACCCGATCGCCGAGGGGGAGATGCGGGTCACCGTCGTCGACAGCGGCAGCCCCGACGGCACGCCGGACATGGTCGAGCGCGAGTTCCCGCGGGCGCGGCTGCTGCGGCGCGGCAACATCGGCTTCTCGGCGGCGAACAACCTGGCCCTGCGCGAGAGCGAGGCGCGGGCGGTGCTGCTGCTCAACCCCGACACCGAGGTCTACGCGGGCACGCTCGACGCGGGGCTGGCGCGGCTGCGCTCCGACCCGCGAATCGGGATGGTCGGGGTGAAGCTGGTGACCGAGAGCGGCGAGCTCGACCACGCCTGCAAGCGGTCCTTCCCGACTCCGGCCAGTGCGCTGGGGCACTTCACCGGGGTCGGCGGCGGCCAGTACCGCGCCGCCCACCTCGGCGACGACGAGCCGGGCGAGGTCGACGGGGTCAACGGCGCCTTCATGCTCTGCCGGGCGGAGGCGATCCGCGATGTCGGCCTGCTCGACGAGGGCTACTGGCTCTACATGGAGGACCTCGACTGGTGCCACCGCTTCTGGGACGCCGGCTGGAAGGTCTTCTACGAGCCGGCCGGGGTGGCGCTGCACGTGAAGGGCGGCTCCAGCGCCTCGCGCCGGGCGCCGAAACAGGAGATCGCCTTCCACCGCGGCATGGGCCGCTTCTACCGCCGCTTCGACGCCCCCGACGGCAACCTGCTGCTGAACGCCGCCGTCTACGCCGGGATCGGCGCCAAGCTGGCGGTCAGCCTGGCGATCACCGCTTGCAGGCGCGGCGTTTAGAGGTCTTCGCGCCCTTCTTGCC
>JALYWY010000016.1 GCA_030852475.1 Actinomycetota bacterium
TCCGACGGCGACTTCGTCCCCTGCGTCCACTCGGTCGGGATGCCGCTGACCGAGGGCGTCGAAGACGTCTCCTGGCCCTGCAACGAGGCCAACAAGTACATCGTCCACTACCCCGAGAGCCGCGAAATCTGGTCCTTCGGCTCCGGCTACGGCGGCAACGCGCTGCTCGGCAAGAAGTGCTTCGCGCTGCGGATCGCCTCGGCGATGGCGCGCGACGAGGGCTGGCTCGCCGAGCACATGCTGATCCTCAAACTGACCGCGCCCGACGGGCGGGTCAAGTACGTGACCGGCGCTTTCCCCTCCGCTTGCGGCAAGACCAACCTGGCGATGCTGGTCCCGACCCTGCCCGACTGGAAGGTCGAGACCGTCGGCGACGACATCGCCTGGATGAAGTTCGGCTCCGACGGCCGCCTCTACGCGGTCAACCCCGAGGCCGGGTTCTTCGGCGTGGCCCCCAACACCAGCCACAAGACGAACCCGAACGCGATGGACACGATCGAGCGGAACACGATCTTCACCAACTGCGCCAAAACCGACGACGGCGACATCTGGTGGGAGGGGATGACCGGCGAGCCGCCGGCGCACGCGGTCGATTGGCACGGCAACGAGTGGACCCCCGAGTCCGACAAGCCCGCGGCGCACCCGAACGCGCGCTTCACCACCCCCGCCTCGCAGTGCCCCTCGATCGCCCCCGAGTGGGAGGACCCGGCCGGCGTCCCGATCGACGCCTTCCTCTTCGGCGGCCGCCGCGCCACCGTGGTGCCGCTGGTCCAGGAAGCGTTCGACTGGGAGCACGCCGTCTTCATGGGGGCGACGATGTCCTCGGAGACGACCGCGGCAGCCGCCGGCGCCGTCGGCCAGCTCCGCTTCGACCCGATGGCGATGCTGCCCTTCTGCGGCTACAACATGGCCGACTACTTCGCCCACTGGCTCAAGGTCGGCCAGCGCGAGGGCGCTCAGCTGCCGCGCGTCTTCTACGTCAACTGGTTCCGCAAAGACGCCGACGGCAAGTTCCTCTGGCCCGGCTTCGGCGAGAACAGCCGCGTCCTCGAGTGGGTCTTCCGCCGCTGCGAAGGCGAAGCCGAGGCGGTCGAGACGCCGGTCGGGCTGCTGCCGGCCGAGGGCGAGATCAACACCGAGGGGCTCGACATCTCCGCCGAGGCGATGAAGGAGCTGCTGACCGTCGACCTCGACCTGGTCAAGGCACAGCTGCCGCAGGTGAAAGCGCATCTGGCCGAGTTCGGCGACAAGCTGCCGGCCGAGGTCAGCGCCCAGCTCGAGGCGCTCGAACAGCGGCTCGGCTAACCGCGAGCCGCTCGCTTATTTCAGCTGGGGGCCGGGCGGAGGCACGCGCGTGGGCGGCAGCTCCGAGAAGACGTTCGGCCGCCAGATCTTGGGCCGGACCGCCTTGCGGAAGGCCCTCATCGAGGCGTTCGAGCTCTCCATCGGCCAGTTCATCCCCTGGTCCTTTTCGTTGAACCAGATCACCGCGCGGACCTTCTTGTAGCGCTGGGGGATGACCCGGAACATGTTCTTGATCCAGTCCGCCTTCGAGCCGCCGCGCTCTTCGGAGGCGACCTCGCCGATCACCATCGGCTTGCTGGGGGCGATCTTGACCACCCGCTTGTAGGTCGAGTGGAAGACGTCGCTGAACGACTGCCAGCCGGAGGAGTTGCGGGTGTTGCCCCAGTTGAAGCCGTCGAGGCAGGTCCAGTCGACGTACTCGTCTCCCGGGTAGAGCTTTTTGAGGGGGGTCAAGGTCCGCGTGAAGTCGACGTTCGGGCACCAGACCCAGGTTGCCTTGGTGGCGCCCATCTCGTTGAAGATGTCGTGGACATGGCGCCAGGCGGCGATGAAGTCGCTCGGTTTGTTGTTGTTGACGCTCGCGCCCCAGGGGAACCAGAAGCCGTTCATCTCGGCGTCGAAGCGGAGGAAGAAGGGCCGGTTCCAGTCGTGGGCCTGATCGGCGAATTCGCGGATGTAGGCGTCGTGGACGCCGCTGGCGACGCTCGCCAGCGTGAAGTTGGGCTGTTCGAGGCTGGCCGGAACCGATTGCGAGGCCCAGCTGAGGAAGGGGATGATCCCCCGCAGCCGCAGGCGTTCGGCGATCGCCTTGGGGAAGTGGTACGGGACGCAGGGGGGTTCGATGCAGTCGAAGAAGGGAGAGGAGAAGGAGAGGAGGGAGATCCCCTTGCGCGCCTTGCGTTCGAAGACGTTGATCGCCCGCATGTCGAAGGGCGCGGATTCTCCCGTCAGCTGCTTGCCGATCACCGCACCCCAGTAGAGAGGCCGGGGCTTCGGCTTCTTCTTCGCCGCCGTAGCGGCGGGCGCCAGGACCACGAGCGCGAGCAGGGCGACGACGACGGCCATCGACGAGGCGCGTCGCACAGCTGCGATTGGACTGGTTGCTTTCACTTGGTTCTTAACCCGACAAAGAGGCTTTCGCTGCGCGGGCCGGGTCGGATCACCGCGGCGGCGCGATCGGTGACCCGGACAGGGCAGGGTAGAGGTTGGTCTTGAAGCCGGGCTGGCGGATGCCCCGGCGGAAGGCTTTGGTCGCCGCCGGCGAGGACTCGATCGGCCACTGCACGCCACGGTCGATCTGCTCGAACCAGATCAGCCCGCGGATCCGGCGGTACTTGGTGCGCAGCTGGACGAACATGTCCTCGATCCACTTCGCCTTCGAGCGGGCGCCGCCGCCGGAGGCCATCTCGGCCAGGATCATCGGCTTCGACGGGGCCACCCTCTGGGTGATCGTGCGGTAGCTGCGGCCGAAGATTTCGTCGAAGCTGCGCCAGGGCTGGGAGTTGACGCCGTTCTTCGCCCAGTTGAAGCCGTCGAGGCAGGTCCAGTCGACGTAGGCGTCTCCCGGGTAGTACTGCGCCAGGGATCCATGCTGCTGCTTGGACCCGCCGAACCGCGGTTTGGCATGGGCGTAGGGGCACCAGACCCAGGTCGCGTTGTTCGCGCCGACCGCTTTGAAGATGTCCCGCACCCGTTGCCAGGCGAGGATGTAGTGGCCGGGCCCGTTGCCGTTCGCGCCCTCCGCCCAGGGGAACCAGTCGGAGTTCATCTCCCAGTTGAAGCGGAGGAAGAAGGGGTGGCCCCAGTCGCGGGCGCCTTCGGCGAATTCCTGGATGTAGGAGTCGTAGGCGCCGCTGGCGATGTCGATCAGCTGGAAGTCGGGGAGGTTGAGGTCAGCGGGAACGGGGGTCGACTGCGAGCCCCAGCTGAAGAACGGGATCGCGCCGAAGTGGCGGATCGTCTCCATCTCGAAACGGGGGAAGCGGTAGAACTCGCAGGGGGACTTGCTGCAGTCGGCGAAGGGGGCTGCGAACTCGAGCAGGGAAGGGGTCTTGGCGGCGAGTTCGCTGAAGCGGCCGACGGAGGTCATGTCCCAGGGCGGCTGGCCACCGGTCAGCTGGGTGCCGATCCAGGCCCCCCAGTAGGTGGGGCGCTGCTTCGGCGGCCGCTTCTTCCTTTTCGCCTTCTTCTGCTCATTCTTCGGAGCGGCTTTGGCTTTGCCCTCTTTGGCGCCTTTGGGGGCGGCAAGCGGCTCGGCGGCGCCCGCTGCTGCGGGTCCGCAGAGGAGCAGGGCGAGCAGGATCGCCGAAAGGGCGACCACGCTGGTGGCATTTGCGTAAGGCCGTCTCATCTCCGTCGCCTGCCCATGCATCGGCGCGGCGAACGGGTGAGTTTAGGGAGTGCGATTCCTCGCCCGGCTCAGCCGACTGGAACGACCGGTCCGCCGGCGAGCGAGGCGAAGGAGTTGGCGGCGAAGGCGGGGTGCTGGATCCCGGCGGCGAAGGCCTGGGCCGAGGCGGTTGAGGTCTCGATCGGCCAATCCATGCCGTCGTCGTGCTTCTCGAACCAGAGGAAGCCGCGGATCAGGGGGTACTCGGTGGTGACCGACTGGATCGCGTCGGCGATCCAGGCCGCCTTCGAGCCGCCGTACTCGGTCGAGCCGATCTCGCTGATGATCATCGGCTTCCCGGGGGCGATCGCAGTCGTGATCTCGTCGTAGGTCTCGCGGTAGAGCTCGTCGAAGCTGCGCCAGCGATCGGGCCGCGCCGGGTTGGTGCCCCAGTTGTAGCCGTCGAGGCCCGTCCAGTCGACGTACTCGTGGCCGGGGTACTGGGAGGCGAGGTCGTGCATCTGGTCGAAGGGGTCGATGTTCGGGCACCAGACCCAGGTCACGTTGTCGGCTCCGACCGAGGTGAAGATGTCGTGGACGTGGCGCCAGACGGCGACGCCCTCGCCCGGCCTGTTGCCGTTGACGCCCTCGTGCCAGGCGAACCATTCGCCGTTCATCTCCCAGTTGAAGCGGAGGAAGAAGGGGTGGCCCCAATCGCGGGCGTCTTCGGCCCACTGCCTGATGTAGGCGTCGTGGCGCCCTTCGAGGACGTCGGAGAGCTGGAATTCGGGCTGGTCGAGCTTGGCCGGGGTAGATTGCGAGGCCCAGCTGAACATCGGGATCGAGCCGTGCTCGCGGATCAGGTCCATCGGACCCTCGGGGAACTCGTAGTAGTCGCAGGGCGCCTTGTTGCAGTCGGCGAACGGTGAGGAGAAGTTGATCACCGAGACGCCCTTGCCGGCCATCTGCTCGAACTTGGCGACCGCGCTCATGTCCCACGGCGCCTCGTCGCCGGTCAACTGGTTGCCGATCCAGGCGCCCCAGTAGATCGGGCCGCTGGGGCCGGTCGGGGTCACTTTGCGGGCGCAGGCGCGCTGGCGCCGGGTTGCCGACCGACGGGCGCGTTTGCTCAGCAGCTTGCGCTGGCTGGCGCGTGCGCAGGTGGCCTTACGGCTTACGGCACGCGCGTCGGCGATCTTGCTGACGGGGTTGGCCGCCGCCTTGCGCTTCTTCGCATCCGCTTCCTGCGGCTGGACCGCGAGGACGGCGGCGAAGAGGGCGACGGCCAGGGCTGCCAGCGTCAGGACGCCGAGCGTGTGAGAAAGGGCTGAGCGGCAAGTCATGCTCAGCCATCGACGGCTGAGGCGGCAAGTTCAGGCTTTAGGGGGCTGACTCAAACATTTGTCCAGACCGGCTTGACGCCCCTGGCTGAGAGTTCTCTCAGGAAGCGGGCTTGACGGTCGAGGAGCCGGAGAGGGTGCTGAAGGTGTTGCTGGCGTAGGCGGAGCTGCCGATGCCCTCGGCGAAGGCGCTGGTGGCGGCGCTGGAGGTGGCCAGCGGCCAGTCCATCCCGTCGTCGTACTTCTCGAACCAGAGCAGGCCCTTGACCTTGGGGTAGTTGGTCGGAAGCTTGGCCAGCATGTCTTTGATCCAGGCCGCCTTCGAGCCGCCGTACTCGGTCGAACCGATCTCGCTGATGATCATCGGCTTGGAGGGGGCGATGGTCTCGGTGATCAGTTTGTAGGTCGAGGAGTAGAGCGAGTCGAAGCTGCGCCATTTGTCCGGCCGCGCCGGGTTGGTGCCCCAGTTGTAGCCGTCGAGGCCGGTCCAGTCGACGTAGGCGTCGCCGGGGTAGAGGCCGGACAGTTTCTGGAACCGGTTTTCCGGGTCGACGTTCGGGCACCAGACCCAGGTCGCGTTGGTCGCGCCGACTTCGGTGAAGATGTCGTGGACGTGGCGCCAGGCGGCGACGAACTCGCCGGCTTTGTTGCCGTTGACGCCCTCGGCCCAGGCGAACCAGCCGCCGTTCATCTCCCAGTTGAAGCGGAGGAAGAAGGGCTTGCCCCAGGCCGCCGCCGCGGTCGCCCATTTGCGGATATAGGCGTCGTGGCGGCCTTCGATCACGTCGGAGAGCTGGAAGTTGGGCTGGCTCAGCGTGGGCGAGACCGGGATCGACTGCGAGCCCCAGCTGTAGAAGGGGATCGAGCCGTGGGAGCGGATGGCGTTGAACTCGTTGACGGGGAAGTTGTAGTAGGTGCAGCTGGTGCCGCCGCAGTTGGCGAAGGGGGCGGAGAAGTTGACGATCGAGAGCTTCTTGCCGACTTTCTGCTCGAGCGCGTTGACCGCGTTCATGTCCCACGGCGCCTCGTTGCCGGTCAGGTGGTTGCCGATCCAGGCGCCCCAGTAGATGGGCGAGGGAGCGGGAGAAGGAGTGGGGG
>JALYWY010000164.1 GCA_030852475.1 Actinomycetota bacterium
GCCTCGCGGATGTGGTACCCGGAGATCGAGACCGGGTGCCAGCGCGGCATGTTCTCGGTGCACCACTCGATCATGTCGGTGACCAGCCGCATCGCCGGCTCGATCGGAAAGCACCACTCTTTCTGGGCGATGTACTCCTTGAGGATGTCGGTCTGGATCGTGCCGCCGAGCTTCTCGGCCGGGACACCCTGCTTCTCGCCGACGAGCACGTAGAAGGCGAGCAGGATCGCCGCCGGCGCGTTGATCGTCATCGAGGTGGTGACGCCGCCGAGCGGGATCCCCTCGAAGAGGCGCTCCATGTCGGCGAGGGTGTCGACGGCGACGCCCTCGCGGCCTACCTCGCCGAGGCTGCGCGCGTGGTCGGAGTCGTAGCCCATCAGGGTGGGCATGTCGAAGGCGGTCGAGAGGCCGGTCTGACCGTGGTCGAGCAGGTAGTGGAAGCGCTCGTTGGTCTCCTCGACGGTGCCGAAGCCGGCGAACTGGCGCATCGTCCAGAGCCGCCCCCGGTACATCGAGGGATAGGGCCCCCGGGTGAAGGGATAGGAGCCGGGCTCGCCGACCTTCTCCTCGACCTCGCCGTCGATGTCCGCCTCGGTGTAGAGCGGCTTGATCTCGTGCCCGGAGATCGTCGAGAACTCAGCGTCGCGTTCGACGCGCTTGTCGTCGGAGATTTGGCTCACCGGCCAGTAAGTCTGACAGCGGCCTCAGCCAGCCGCCACTGCGCGCAGGTCCGGCGTCCAGATCTCGTCGAGGAAGGCGCCCAGCTCGTCGTTGAGGCGCTCGGGGTCGAGGCGCCACTCGAGGATCGAGTTGGCTTCGACCAGGCGCGCGTTCGGCAGCTCTTCGAGCAGCATCCCGGAGTCGCTGAAGGGGTGGAGCGGGTCGCGGTGGTGGCCGACGACCAGGGTCGGGTGCTCGATCTTCACCCGGTCCTCGCGGTGCGGCGCCGTCTCCCCCAGCAGCAGGCCCTCGAGCACGGCCTGTGAGGGGCCGGGGCGCTGCCGTACCCAGTCAAGCCCGATGTCGGCGAGGTGGTGGGTGCGCGGGACCGCTCTGGTCGCGAGCGAGAGGCCCTCGAAGAAGGGACGGCCGAAGCGCAGGCCGAGCAGCAGCGGCGCGAAGAGCCCGGCGACGGCTGAGAGTGCGTTGTCCAGCACCGGCATCTCGATGAAGAGCGCCCGCGCCCGGTCGGGGTGGCGGACCGCCAGCTCGAGGGCGATGTTGGCGCCGAGCGAGGTGCCGCCGACGACGGCTTCCTCCTCTTCCAGGTGGTCGAGCAGGGCCACCACCTGCCGCGCGAACAGCGGCATCGAGTAGAGCCGCAGGTCCTCCGGCCGGTCCGAGCGCCCGTGGCCGAGCATGTCGACGGTGACAACCCGGTTCCCCCGCTCGGCCAGCTCCGGCCCCAGCCGGTCGAACATGTGCCGGTTCATCAGCAGCCCGTGGACGAGGACCAGCAGCCGCTTGCCTTCGCCGTAGACGTCGTAGCTGACCCGGTGCCCCTCGTAGCGGAACTCTCCCATGGAGGGAATGCTAGTCGGGCAGGAGGCCGGCGCGGCGGAGATGAGCGCGGGCCCGTTCTCTCCTGGGTTTCGATTCCCGGAGGAACCTTTCGTTGTCGAGCCTCACTTTTCTAGCCTGCTCCATGGCGCGCTCGAGCTCCTCCAGTGCTTTCTTGATCTCCTCTTTCGACGCTGCGATCTCCGTCATTTCGCCTCTCGATCTATCAGTTGATGCGTATGCGCAACTCTTTCTTCCAGAGCTTCGATCGCCTGATTTGCATCCTTCATCCGCCCTTCGAGATCTTCGCTATCTACATCTAGGGCAACCACCTTCTCCACCTCCACTGGGCCTACCCGAGCAAGCCACTGCCGCCGGATGATCAAGGCCGCTACGGAGAGGACAAGGAAAAGTGCTGCGAAAACAACCGCGATCCTGATCGAGACCACCACCGCCCTGCTGGCAAGAACAGTGTCGATGAAATCTGGCTGCTCAGGGGCCGGCGCCGGTGCGAGAAGAGCATCCGCGATCGCCAGCGAGACGGCGAGGATCAGAACGATCCAGGCAACCTGGGAAAACCAGCTTTTACTTGCTTGGTCTGGCTGCACCCAGGGATAAGCCCCAAAGCGATCAATCTCTCCCCCTAAGGCGGCGTGATCAGCGCCACCGGCACGGAAAGTCCGGCCTCGCGGCGCAGGGTGGCGATCTGGCGGCCGGGCTGGACGGCGGGGCGGGCGGCGCCGGCGCGGTCGCCGAGGTAGGCGACGGTCGCCTCCAGGTCGGGGGCGCTGAAGGCGAGGCCCCAGAAGAACGCGGGGCGGTCGCCGCCGTGGCGCTCGGTCGCCTCCGGCGGCTCCTGGACGGCCTCGAGGATCACCGAGCCGAGGCGGAAGAAGGCCTGCCGGGGTGCACCGGCGGGGGTCGGCTCCTCGCGTATCCGCCGCAGGTCGAGGCCGGCTGCGACCAGCTTCTCGACGGTGCGGTCGAGGTCGGAGGAGATGGCGACGACGTGGTCGAGGGCGGTCAGGCCGTTGGGGTGCGGCGGCGCCTCGGCCGGCGGCGACCGGTCGGAGCACGCGGTCGGCAAGCCGTCGAGGTCCGATGAGCCGACCCCGCGCAGCGACCAGCCGGTCAGCCCGCGCTTCCCCTCATCGGGCGCGAAGCGGATCCGGGTCTCGCCGACCACACAGACGTCGCCCTCGACGCTGAAGCCGCACTCGCGCCAGGGGTCCGGCGCATCGGCCACCGTCAGCTCGTCGAGGGTCACGGGCACCGCCGAACCGTAGCCGTAGGCTGGCCTCGTGGACAGCGACCCGCTGCAGCGATTCCTCGACGCCCAGGACGAAGGCGGCACCAACGAGCGCGCGCTGGCGGAGCTCCGCGCCGGGCGCAAGACCAGCCACTGGATGTGGTTCGTCTTCCCGCAGCGGGCCGGCCTCGGCCAGAGCGAGATGTCGCGCCGCTACGCGATCGCCTCGCCCGCGGAAGCCCGCGCCTACGCCGAGCACCCAGTCCTCGGGCAGCGGCTGGTCGAGTGCGCGGAGGCCCTCTTGGCGCATGAAGGCAAATCGGCGCAGGAGATCCTCGGCGCGGTCGACGCGGTCAAGCTGCGCTCCTCGATGACCCTCTTCGCCGGCGTCGCCCCCGACCAGCCGGCGTTCGCGCGGGTGCTCGAGCGCTACTTCGACGGCGAGCCGGACGAGTCCACCGGCCGCTGGCTCTGACCCAGCCCCGGAACCACCTTCTCGATGAAGGTCCGGACCAGGTCGGGATCGAACTGGCTCCCGGCGCAGCGGCGCAGTTCCTCCAGCGCCTCCTCCCTGCCGACCGCCGGGCGGTAGGGGCGGCCTTCGGTCATCGCGTTGAAGGCGTCGCAGATGAGGATGACGCGGGCGCCAAGCGGGATCTCGCGGCCGGAGAGCCCGTAGGGGTAACCGTCGCCGTCCCAGCGCTCGTGGGTCGAGCGCACCACCTTCGCGACCTGGCCGAGGGCGGGCGCGGCCTCGAGCACGCGCTCGCCGATCAGGGTGTGCTTGCGCATCAGCGTCCACTCCTCCGGGGAGAGCTCGCCGGGCCTGTGGAGGATCTCGTCGGGGATCGCGATCTTGCCGATGTCGTGGAGCTCCGCCGCCCGGACGAGGACGTCGAGCTCCTCGCCCTCCAGCGAGAGCGCCCGGCCGAAGGCGGCGGCGAGGGAGGCGACGCCCTCCAGGTGGCGCTCCAGCTGCGGCTCGCGCTCCTGCAGGACCCGCAGCAGGACGCCGCGGGTCTGGCTGCGGGCGGAGCCGGCGCGCAGGCCCTTCTTCGCGTACATCCGCCGGTCCGCGACCCGCAGGGCGTCGGTCGCCGTCACCACCTCGACCGGGATCAGCACCCTCCCCCACGAGGCGCCGACCGTGAACCCCTTGCCGCGTTCGGAGAGGGCCTCCTCGGCGACTTCGCAGAGGTCGTCGGCCGAGATCTCCCGGGTCGAGGCGAGGATGCAGAACTCGTCGCCGCCGAGCCGGTAGCCACGCCCGTACGGCGCCATCGCCGCCGCCAGCTGGCCGCCGAGCCGGCGCAGCAGATCGTCCCCGGCGGAGTGGCCGAAGCTGTCGTTGTACGCCTTGAAGCCGTCGAGATCGAAGAGGGCCAGGACCATCGCTTCCGGCGGGGTCGCCGCCATCACCCGCTCCAGGTCCGCCATCAGCGCGCGGCGGTTGGCGAGGCCGGTGAGGGCGTCGGTGACGGCCTCCTCGCGGCTGGCGGCGAGCACGCGCCGGTTCTGGTCGAAGGTGATGACCAGGCGAGCCAGGACCGCGGCGAGGCAGGCGACGCCGAGGGCGACCGCCGCCGGCCCGATGTGGACGAAGCTGCCGGCGGCGAGCAGGGCGACGCCGGTCACCGCCATCGCGATCGGGACGAGGATCCGGTTCCCGTCGGCCTGGCCGAGGAAGGCGTTCGAGGCGGTCGCGGGCAGCCAGGAGGCGACCGCGAGCAGGAGGAAGGCGAGCGGCCAGCCGATGCTGGCGAGGTTCAGCGCCTCGGTCGACTGGCCGCCGACCGAGAGGTAGACGACGTCGGAGGTGCCGAAGAGCAACAGGGCGAAGGCGATCAGCAGCCAGGTTCCCTGCATCCTCCACTTCGAGGCGGCGAAGGCGCCGCTGAGGAGGCCGAGCAGGACCAGGTCGGCGCAGGGGTAGGCGAGGTTGACGGCGACCCCCAGCGGGTCCCCGCCGAGCGCTTCCAGGACCGGCGGGAAGATCAGCGCGGCGGCGACCCCGGCCACGGCGAGGGCGCCGATCAGGCCGTCGACCCAGGCCAGCGGCTCCAGTTGCGGGACCCGCGCCCGCAGCAGCAGGACCAGGGCGAGGAAGCTGGCTGGATAGAAGGCGAGGAAGAGCAGGTCGGCCGGCGAGGGGAACGGCGCCGGGCTGGCGTAGTAGAGGACGGCGGAGTAGTAGGTCTGACCGAGAGCCCACAGCAGCATCCCGACCCCCAGCGCCAGCCAGGCCCACCGCTCCCTCTCGACCGTCGCAGCCCGCCAGAGGACGATCAGCGCCGCGCCGAGGACGACGGCGTCGTAGGCCCAGCGCCCCACCGCGTCCTGCAGGGGTTCGCTGCCGAGCGTCCACCAGATCACGACGGCGTACAGGGCGAGCAGCCCCGCGAGGAGCCCGACCAGGGCGAAAGCGGCTCCGCCGGCGCGGGCCAACCATTTAGACGATTTGTCCATTAACGGTTCATCGGCGGCTCTTCCCGGGGGCTTGAGTCATACGATCCGGCCAATGCCGTTCCTCGTCTTCGCCGCGATCTCGCTGGTCGGCGCCGCGGTCCACGTCCACCGCGACCGGCAGCCCCGCAGCGCCGCGCGCACGATCGAAATCTTCCTCGTCTGGTGGATGGTGGTCGGGTTCGGTGTCTCCTGCATCCTCGGAGCGATGCTGCACCTCTTCGACGGTCCCGACATGGCGCGGGAAATCGGCTACACCAATGGCGACGGCGGCTTCCAGACCGAGGTCGGGTTCGGCGACCTGGCGATCGGGGTCCTCGGCGTCCTCTGCGCCCGCTTCCGCGACGGCTTCCTCCTCGCCGCCGTGCTCGCCCTCTCCATCTCCTACCTCGGCGACGCCTACGGCCACATCCACCAGGCCGCGGTCCACGACAACCACGACCCCGACAACACCGGCCTCCTGCTCTGGGCCGACTTCATCACCCCGCTGGTCGCGATCGCCCTCTACGTCAGCTGGCGGAGCCAGGGCGCGCGAACTCGTCCTTCCGCTTGATCAGCAGCCACTGCGGCTTCTCGCCGCGACGGGTGCGCTGCAGGGCGAAGCCGCCCTCGAGCTTCTCGCCGTGGAGGACGAAGACGGCGTGGCCGCGCTCGAGCGCCTCGGGCCAGGGCACCCGCCCTCCCTGCTCGTAGCTGCCGCGGTCCCAGATCGCCACGCGGCCGCCGTCGATCTCGCCCTCGAAGTCGTTGTAGGAGATCGAGTGGTCCTCGACCTCGATCGCCAGCCGCTTCACCGCCGGGTCCATCGAAGGTTCCTTCGGCACCGCCCATGAACGCATCACCCCGTCGACCTCGAGGCGCAGGTCGAAGTGGTGCGCGGTCGCCCAGTGCTCCTGGACGACGAAGGCGCCGGCGCTGACGCCGCGGACCGCGAACTGCTCGTGGCCCTCGACCTTGGCCTCCTCGAGCTCGACCTCGTCGACCCGCGCGGCCGGCGGGCCCTCTTCGAGGAACCGCGCGAGCTCGCCGACCGCCTCCTCCGGACCCTCCGCATGGACCAGGACCGTCCCGTCCCCGGCGTTGCGGACCCAGCCGAGAACGCCCAGCTCCCCGGCCCTTTGCACGGTCCCGTCTCGGAAGAAGACGCCCTGGACTTTCCCTCGCACGATCGCCCGAAATGCCTTTTCTCCTGCACCCACGGACGAAGGGTGACAGCCGCCGCGGGCCTTGTGTTTAGCCACAGCAGCCGCTGGCAATACGGGGGTGTACATCAAGACATTGCTCCGATCAGCGAAAGGCCACCCTCTTGTCCGAACGAATCCTCATCACCGGCGGTGCCGGATTCATCGGCTCTCACCTCGCCCGGCACCTCCTTCGCAGTGGACACGAGGTACGCGCGCTCGACCGGCTCGACCCCCAGGTCCACCCCGAGCGCGAGCGGCCGGCCTACCTCGAGCCCGAAGTCGAGCTGATCGTCGGTGACGTCCGCGACCCCGGTGCCGTCGAGGAGGCGCTGCGGGGAGCCGACGGGGTCGTCCACCTCGCCGCCCGGGTCGGGGTCGGCCAGAGCATGTACGAGATCGCCGATTACTGCTCGGTCAACACCGTGGGCACCGGGGTGCTGCTGGAGGCGATGGTGGATCGCGACATCCGCCGTCTCGTCGTCGCCTCGAGCATGAGCATCTACGGCGAGGGGCAGGCGCGAACCGCCGACGGGGAGATCGCGCCGGCGGTCGAGCGCGACCGCGACCAGCTCGAGCGCGGTGAGTGGGAGCCGCGCTCGCCCGATGGCCGCGAACTGCGCTTCGAGCCGACGCCGGAGTCGAAGACCCCTTCCCTCTCTTCGATCTACGCGCTCAACAAGTACGACCAGGAGCGGTTGTGCCTGCTCTTCGGCTCCTCTTACGAAGTGCCGACGACGGCGCTGCGCTTCTTCAACGTCTACGGGCCGGACCAGGCGCTCTCCAATCCCTACAC
>JALYWY010000024.1 GCA_030852475.1 Actinomycetota bacterium
CTCTGCTCGGCGCAGTTCGTCGTCGTCCTCGACGCCTCGATCGTCAACGTGGCGCTGCCGACGATCGGCGAAGCGCTCGACTTCACCGAGAGCAGCCTGCCCTGGGTCGTCAACGCCTACGTCCTCACCTTCGGGGGCTTCCTCCTGCTCGGGGGGCGCCTGGCCGACCTGCTCGGGCGGCGGCGCGTCTTCATGTTCGGGCTGATCCTGTTCGCGATCGCCTCGCTGTTCGGTGGCCTGGCGACCACCTCCGGGCAACTGGTCGCCGCTCGCGCGGCCCAGGGCCTCGGCGCCGCGATCCTCTCCCCCGCCGCGCTCTCGATCGTCGCCACCACCTTCAAAGACGGCGCCGAGCGCAACAAAGCGCTGGGCATCTGGGGCGCGGTCGCCGGCTCCGGCGGCGCCGCGGGAGTCCTCCTCGGCGGCGTCCTCACCGACGGCCTCGGCTGGGAGTGGGTGCTGTGGGTGAACGTGCCGATCGGGATCGTCGCCGCCGCGATCGCACCCTCGCTGATCGCCGAATCGAAGAACGAGCAGGAGACCCGCCACTTCGACGTCGCCGGCGCGACGACGATCACCCTCGGCCTCTCGGCCCTCGTCTTCGCCCTGCTCGACGCCGAAGACGCCGGCTGGGGCTCGGCGCAGACGATCGGCATCCTTGCCTTCTCCGCGATCATGCTGATCGCCTTCGTCGCGATCGAGCGCCGCTCGCAGGCGCCGCTGGTGCCCTTCCGGATCTTCCGTCTGCGGACGATCACCGGCGCCAACGTCGTCGGCATCCTCGTCGGCGCCTCGCTCTTCTCGATGTTCTTCTTCATCTCGCTCTACATGCAGCAGGTGCTCGGCTACAGCGCGATCAAGGCCGGGCTCTCCTACCTGCCGCTGGCGGTCTCGATCATCCTCTCGGCCGGGATCGCCTCCAGCCTGGTGACGAAAGTCGGCTTCAAGCCGATCCTCGCCACCGGCATGGTCCTGATCGCCGCCGGCCTCCTCTGGTTCTCCCAGATCTCGCCTGACGGCACCTTCCTCGCCGACATCCTCGGCCCCTCGCTGCTGGCAGCGGTCGGCCTCGGCTTCGCCTTCGTCCCGGTCACGATCGCCGCCGTCTCCGGCGTCGAGGACCGCGAGCAGGGCCTCGCCAGCGGCCTGATCAACACCTCCCAGCAGGTCGGCGGCGCCCTCGGCCTCGCCATCCTCGCCGCGATCGCCAACTCCGAGATCGGCACCTCCCGCGACCCCGCCGTCCTCACCGACGGTTTCTCCTCCGCCTTCCTCGTCGGCTCCGCCTTCGCCGTCCTCGGCCTGATCGCGACGCTCTTCCTGATCCGCAGCTCCGACAGCAAGGCGCACGTGGAGCTGGGGGCGGAGCCGGCACCCGAATCCAGCTCTTAGTTGTCCTAAGACAGACGAATGACACGGAAGTGTCATTTCTTTGAATCAATTCAGTAACCGGTTCGAGTCCGGCGCCCTCCGCAGACATAGGCCGCCGGAGCAGTCGAGCCAGGGCGTGATCTGCCGTGGTACCTTCAGGCAGGTTGTCAATCACGTGCGGGGTGGTTCCCCGCTTCACCAGGCTAGACCCGCCCCGGCGGGTCTTGTCGTTTCTGGGCATGACAAGGGCCGTCCAGCCCGCCGTCGAATCAGTCGCGGTGGACCGCGCTACCACTGAGAAGCCCGCCCGCTACGCGCCTGGGATGGACGCCCGCAGCACGCGGGTCGCCGAACGGCTGAAGACGCCGATGCTGATCGCGGCGGCGCTGACGCTGCCGACGGTGGCGATCACCGAGTCGAAACCCGGAGGGACGCTGGAGGACGTCGCGATCCTCCTCAACTGGGTGACCTGGACCGCCTTCCTGGCCGAGCTGGTGGTGATGCTCTCGGTCGTCCCCGACCGCCGCAGGTGGCTCCGGCACCACCCGCTCGACCTCGTCATCGTCTTCCTCACCCCGCCCGTCCTGCCGGCCGGCCTGCAGAGCCTGCGGGTCCTCCGCCTGCTGCGGCTGCTCCGCCTGCTGCGGCTCGCCCAGCTCTCGCGCGAGGTCTTCTCGCTGGAGGGAGTCCGCTACGCCGCCCTGCTCGCGATCCTGACCGTGGTCGGCGGCGCCGCCCTCTTCGACGCCTTCGAGCAGCGCCAGGACCTCGACTTCTGGGACGACACCTACTGGGCGATCACAACGATGACCACGCTCGGCTCCGACATCCAGCCGAGCACCACCGGCGGCGAGATCGTCTCGGTCGTCGTCCTCCTGGTCGGGATCGGGTTCGTCGCCCTGCTCACCGGCTCCTTCGCACAGCGCTTCCTCGCTCCCGAAATCGCCGAGATCGAGGAAGAGCTGGAGGAGGAGCAGTTGAGCGCCGAGGCGCTGGCCTTGCGCGAACTCCACAGCGTCCAGCAGCAGATCCAGGCGCTCGAGATCGCGATCGAGCGAATGGCCGAGCGCAGCCGGACCTAGTCGGCCTTCGCCTGCTCCTCGGCGATCTTCGCCTCCAGCTCCTGCATCACGTCCGGGTCGCGCAGGGTGGTGACGTCGCCCAGCGCCCGCCCCTCGGCGATGTCGCGGAGGAGGCGGCGCATGATCTTGCCGGAGCGCGTCTTCGGCAGGTCCTCGGCCCAGACGATCCGCTTCGGGCGGGCGAATTTGCCGATCCGCTCGGCGACGGTGGCACGGATCCCCTCGACCAGCTCGTCGCTCTCCTCGACGTCGCCGCGGAGGGTGACGAAGGCGCAGATCGCCTGGCCGGTGTCCTCGTCGGCCTGGCCGATCACCGCCGCCTCGGCGACGTCGGGGTGGGCGACGATCGCCGACTCGACCTCCGCGGTCGAGAGGCGGTGGCCGGAGACGTTGACGACGTCGTCGATCCGGCCGATCACCCAGAAGTAGCCGTCGGCGTCGCGCCGGGCGGCGTCGCCGACCAGGTAGCGCTCCTTGCCGAACCTCGAGAAGTAGGTCTCGATGAAGCGGTCGTCCTCCTTGTAGAGGCCGCGCAGCATCGAGGGCCACGGCCGCTCCAGGACCAGCAGGCCCTGCCCCTCCCCCACCGGCTCGCCCTCGCGCTCGTCGACCACCTGCGCCTCCACCCCCGGGAACGGCGTGGTCGCCGAGCCGGGCTTGGTGGCGGTGATTCCCGGCAGCGGCGTGATCATGATCGCCCCGGTCTCCGTCTGCCACCAGGTGTCGACGATCGGGCAGCGGCCGCCCCCGATCACCTGGTGGTACCAGAGCCAGGCCTTGGGGTTGATCGGCTCCCCGACCGAGCCGAGCAGGCGCAGCGAGGAGAGGTCGTGTTCGGCCGGGATCTCGGCGCCCCACTTGATGAAGGTGCGGATCGCCGTCGGCGCCGCGTAGAGGATCGTCGCCTCGTAGCGGGCGGCGACCTCCCACCAGATCCCTTTGTGCGGGTAGTCGGGCGCCCCCTCCCACATCACCGAGGTGGCGCCGTTGGAGAGCGGGCCGTAGACGATGTAGGAGTGGCCGGTGACCCAGCCGACGTCGGCGGCGCACCAGTAGACGTCGG
>JALYWY010000230.1 GCA_030852475.1 Actinomycetota bacterium
GCGCCGGCCACGAGACGACCGCGACCGGCCTCGCCTGGGCGGTGGAGATGCTGGGCCACAACCCGGCGGCGCTGGCGAAGCTGCGCGACTCGCTTGCCGCGGGCGAGGAGGACTACCTGGCCGCGACCGTCAAAGAGACGCTACGCGCCCGCCCGGTGATCGTCGACGTCGCCCGCAAGTTGACTGCGCCGGCGACGGTCGCGGGCTACGAGCTGCCGGCCGGCACCTTCGTCCTGCCGGCGATCGCCGCCCTCCACTACCGCGAGGACGTCTTCCCGGAGCCGTACGAGTTCCGGCCCGAGCGCTTCCTCGAGGGCAAGGCCGACAATTACGCCTGGATCCCCTTCGGCGGCGGCGTCCGCCGCTGCATCGGCGCCGCCTTCGCCGAATACGAGATGCGGACGATCCTGCGCGAGTTCGTCGAACGGTCCGAGCTGCGCCCGGCCGGCCCCAAGCCCGAACGGGTCCGCGTACGCAACATCACCCTGGCGCCGGCCAAGGGCACGCGGGTAATTCAGGCCTCCGCGGCCGCCTGAGCTTCCTCCCACTCGGCGTAGAGCTCATCCACCGCCGCTTTCGCCTCTGCGTGCCGCTTGGTCGCCCGCTCGACCCGCCCTGGGCTCGACCAGGCAGCCGGGTCGGCGAGCTCGTCCTCCAGCTCGCGCAGCTCCGCCTCGGCTTTCTCGATCCTCTGCTCCAGCTTCGCCGCCTTGCGCGCCGCCTTCTGCGCCGGCTTGGTGGCGCTGTACTTCTTCCCTCCCCCGCCGGAGCTCGCCCGCGCCGCCGACGCCGCCTCCGCCTGCTCTTCGTCGCGCCGTCGCTGGTACTCGGCCCAGCCGCTCGGGTGGCTGAGCAGCTCCCCGCCCTCGCAGACGAGGGTGCGGCTGCCGACCGCCTCCAGCAGCGCCCGGTCGTGGGAGACGAGCAGCACCGCCCCCTCGAACTCGGTCAGCGCGTCCTCGAGCGCCTCGCGGCTCTCGATGTCGAGGTGGTTCGTCGGCTCGTCGAGGACGAGGACGTTGGCGCCGGAGGCGACGAGGATCGCCAGCGAGAGCCGCCGCTGCTCGCCGCCGGAGATGTCGGAGAGCTGTTTCTCGACGTCGCCGCCGGAGAAGAGGAAGCCGCCGAGCAGCGCCCGGCACTGGTTCTCGTTGAGGCCGGTCTCCCGCTTCGCCGCGTCGAGCACGCTGCCGCTGCCCGCCGCGGTCTCGGCGTGCTGGGAGAGGTAGCCGATCTTGACGTTGTGGCCGGTGCGGACGCTGCCGGAAGCGGGCTCGCGCTGGCCGGCGAGGGTCTCGATCAGGGTCGTCTTGCCGGCGCCGTTGGGGCCGACGAGGACGACGTGTTCCTCCCGCTCGATTTCGAGGTTGGCGCCCTCCAGCAGCGTCCGCCCCGGCACCTCCAGCCTCCCGTTGACCATTTTCAGGACGACGCGACCAGGGCGCTCCGGCGGCTTGAAGTGGAAGCGCAGCTGGTGGTTGTCGCGTCTTTCGGCCACCGGCCCGTCGCGCTTGGCCTTCTCGATCATCTTCACCCGCGACTGCGCCTGGCGCGCCTTGCTCGCCTTGTAGCGGAAGCGCTCGACGAAGCGCTCCATCCGCGCGATCTCCGCCTGCTGTCGCTCGATCGCTTTGCCCAGGGCGATCTCCCGTTTGGCCTGTTCTTCACGCCAGGCGTGCCAGGGTCCGGCGAAGAAGCGGGCGCGCCCGGCCTCCAGCTCCAGCACCGAGGTCCCCACCGCCTCGAGGAACCAGCGGTCGTGGGCGACGAGGACGACCGCGGCGTCGAGCTCGACCAGGTAGCCCTCCAGCCACTCCAGCGAGGGGATGTCGAGATGGTTCGTCGGCTCGTCTAGGAGCAGCAGGTCGGGGCGGGTGGCGAGGGCGCGCGCCAGCGAGGCGCGGGTCAGCTCGCCGCCGGAGAAGGTCGAGAGCGGGCGGTCGGCCTGCTCGGGGTCGAAGCCGAGGCCGCGGAGCACGGCGAGTACCTCGTCGCGCCAGCGGTAGCCGCCGCCGGCTTCGAGCCGCTGCTGCGCGGCGGCGTAGGCGCGCATCGTCTCCTCGCTCGTCTCACCCGCCATCTGCCCCTCCAGGCGCTCCAGCTCCGCCTCGGTCTCGAGCATGTCGGTGCGGCCGGAGAAGACGTAATCGCGCAGGGTGGTCTCCGACTCGCGCGGCGGCCGCTGGTCGTGGAGGGCGACCCGCGCCCCCCGCTGCACGGTCAGCGAGCCGCCGTCGGGCGGCCGCTCGCCGGCGAGCACGCGGAGCAGCGTCGACTTGCCGGCGCCGTTGCGGCCGGAGAGCGTCATCCGTTCGCGCGGCTCGAGCTTGAAGCCGACGTCTTCGAAGAGCAGCTTGCCGCCGACGTAGACGTCGAGCGAGGTTGCGGTCGCGATCGCCATTGCAGGACCCAAAGTAGTGCCCCGCCGCCGGGCGTAAGCTCCCGGTATGGAGCGAGAGGAGCTGCGAGCGATCCAGGCCCCGCTGAAGGAGCGCTACGAGCGCTCCCCCGAGGCGGCGACGATCACCCTCGAAGCCGAGGGCACGCTGGGCGATGGGGTCTCCTGCTCGGTGCAGACCGGGCGGGCGATCGCCGAGGCCGGCCTCCACCCCGCCACCGGCGGCGACGGCACCCTCCTCTGCTCCGGCGACATGCTGCTGGAGGCGCTGGCCGCCTGCGCCGGGGTGACGCTGCGCGCGGTCGCCACCTCGCTGGGCATCCCGGTCGAAGGAGGGCGCGTCCACGCCGAGGGCGAGCTCGACTTCCGCGGAACGCTGGCGGTCGACCGCGAGGCTCCGGTCGGGTTCCAGGAGATCCGGTTGCGCTTCGAGCTGGACACCGACGCCGACGAGGAGCAGCTGGCCACCTTGCTGAAGCTGACCGAGCGCTACTGCGTCGTCTTCCAGACGCTGGCGAAGCCGCCCCGGCTCTCGGCGACGATCGTCTAGCAGTACTTGGCGGCGATCTGCTCGACCGTGCCCATCGTGCGGATCGTCCCCGGCCCGAGCACGGCGTCGATCGGCTTCCAGTCCAGCTCCGATTCGCTGATGCCGCCGCTGGGGAGCCAGTAGAGCTCGCGCCCCTCGATCGCCAGCAGGTCCTCCTCGGTGGCGGCCGCCAGCGCCTTCTTCTTCGCCGCCGCGCTCGGCTTCTTCTGCAGAAACGAGACCTGCAGCTTCCCCTTCGACTTCTCCACAGCCCCGGCGTCGAACGGCTCCCGCGCCGCGATCGCCGCCACCTCCGCGACGCTGCGCAGGAACACCGGCACCTCGTAACCGAGCCGCTCCCCCAGCTCGTCTTCAACCCGCTGCGCCAACTTCCCCTCCGCCTCCCGTCGCGCCGTCGCGAAGATCACGTTGCCGCTGGCCCGAAAGGTCGCGACCTCCTCGAACCCGATCTCCTCGAAGTGCCGCCGCAGCTCCTCGTTCTTGATCCGCCGCCCGCCGAGGTTCATCCCGCGCAGGAAGGCGACGTAGCGGTCCATGTCGCCAAGCCTAAGGACAAAAGAAGAAGGGCCCCAATTGGGCCCTTCTTACTACGCAAAGAAATCTTTTATCTCGTGAGAGTCAGCCGTGCTGCTGGCTTCAGTCGTTTCTCGGAGGAATTTTCCTTCCGGCGATATCTCTTCTCTCACGCGTCGTACGCAGATATGCGGACTCACGTCTCCCGCCCCTTGCGGGGGTGTGGGGGTTGCAGGGAGCTGGCGTGGCCCCACTTCTAGGTCGAGGCTGAACGATGGAATTTTGAACTTCAGACCAACTCCGCGTCCTTCTCGTATTCCCAATCGGGACAGCACTGCTACGAGCAGGATCACGAAAGTGCTGAAGACCAAGACAATCGCAAGCCAGTGGCCTGCGATTGCGTCCATTGTTTAAGCCTCCTTGGCCCTTTCCATAGAGACTCCTTTTTGGTAGCCGGTTTTCCATAACCAGCCAAATGTACCGCATTTGCAGGTACTTAGAGAAATTTCGTTGAACGGTCCGAAGAAGTACTACGGACCCGCGAAACCCACCGAGTAGCAGGGGCCGCCGCCGCAGTCGTCGCGCTGCAGGATCGCCCCGGCGAAGAAGTCGGAGACGAGCTGCTGCTCGGCAGGCGTGGCCCGGGGCGCCCCGTGCGGGTCCTGGCCGCTGCGGTTGGGCACGTTCTCGTAGGGCGGCGGTTCGGTGCCGATCACGGCTTCGGGGTTGAGCGGGTCCGGGCGGACCGGGCCGGCGTCCCAGTAGTAGATCGCCGAGCCGGTGTAGGGGTAGCGCTTGATCGGCGGCACGCCCCAGAGCACGTCGGTGTCGGGCCAGCGGCCGTCGTAGAGGACCGGCCGGTGAGCGGCGGCGCCAACCGTCCGCGCCATCGCGTCGGCCTGGTAGATCGTCACCTGGTGGTCGCCGAAGGCGACGTTGAGCAGCACCTGGTGAGGAGGCGTGTCGGGCAGCGGATCCTCGGTCATCCGGTGGGCGTAGCCGTTGGGCTCGCCGCGGTCCCAGAGCATCTGGATCAGGCCGAGGATCAGCGGCCGCGCCGTTTCGTTCGGGTAGAAGGGATAGAAGACCTGCGCGAAGGGGTCGAAGTCGACCGAGCGCGGCAGCAACACCGAGTAGTTCATGCCCGGGACGCCGAGCGAGGCGCGGGTGAAGTCGGGGGTGAGCGCGGTCAGCGCGCCGCCCATGATCCCGCCCTGGCTGTTGCCGTTGTAGTAGAGCCGGCTGGTGTCGAGGACCGAGGGGCTGAGCGGGGTACCGTCCTGGTGGAAGGCGGGATGGGCGGTAAAGCCGCCGGGGCTGATCATCAGCCGTCCCAGGTAGAGCTCGTTCAGCAGCCCCTGCTGGAGACGATCGGGCAGCGCCGGGAAGCGCGAAAGGTCCTGCAACGCCGAGATCGCGACCGGGATGTCGGCCTGCGACATGCCGATCTCGTCGGTCGCGCACTTGACCATCCGGTGCTCCTGGGCCAGCGTCCGCTGCGGGCTCGAGGCGACCTCGCCGGCCTGCCCGAAGAGGCCGTGCCCGTAGAGGACCGGCCGTCCCGAGGCCGGCGCGCCGGTCGCGACCGAGACCGGGACGATGCAGTCGAAGTTGGCGGTCCAGGGAACGGGATTGCGGATCGGCAGCCCGTCGGCGCCGAGCTGCATGGTCCCGAACGGCCCGCAGGTCGGGAACAGGTAGCAGGGCACCTGGAAGGTGCCTTTGACTCGGCGGGCGATCTGTCCCGGGTTGGGGTTCTCTTCGACGCTCAGCACCTGGAAGCTCGGCGGCCCGCCCTGGGGCACGAGGTCGGAGAGGTCGGTGTCGCCCAAGTCGGCGAAGGCGGCGTCCCGCATCGCCAGCGCTCGGTGGTAGTTGTTGCGGTCGCTGGCGACGGTGAAATCCCAGGCGAGGTAGAGCTCGTCGCGGTCGATCCCCTCCTTCTTCAGGTCCTTGAAGAGACCCTCGAAGTGCTTGCGGCGCGCCTCCACCTCGGGTTGGCCCGAACGCACCCGGTCGCGGTAGTAGCGGAAGGCGCTCGGCGCTTCGATCCGCTCGCCGGCGGCGTTGCGAAGGTTTCGCAGGGCGACGATGTAGCGGTGGCCGGAGGCGAAGTTGACCGCCGGGAGGATCTCCAGCAGCCGTTTCGAGGGGTCGGTGGCGTTGGAGTCGATCTCGACCCAGATCGGCCAGCGCTTGCCGGTCTCGGCGTCGATCACGACCACCGGCGCGTTGGGACGGCGGTAGCGGCCGATGTGGTTGATCGGCACCGCCCCGGTCGCGCGCACGTCGGCCGTGGTTTCGATCCCCGGCACCTTCAGCAGGATCGTCGCCCCCTGGCTGAAGCCGTCGGAGGCGTTGTAGGGCGCGGCCTGGATCGGCTGGCCGAGCACGTTGGTCGGCATCCCCGCGTTCTCGAAGTCGATCCGCCGCCCGGTCGGGCTGCTCGGATCCGGGCGGGTGAAGTAGTCGTTGGGGAAGGGCAGCATGCAGAGCGTGCCGTGCGGCTGGGCGATGAAGTCGCAGGTGCCGGCTTTGGAGGTGTCGACCGGCGGCAGCTGCGGTTTCGGCTTTGCGGTCGCCGGCGCAGGAAGCGCCGCCAGCGCCAGCGCGGCGAGCAGAACGAGCAGGATCCCCATCCGTCTTTCCCCCATCGCTCGGCAGCTACCCCGAGTGACAGAAATCGCAAACAAGGACGCTACTGCCGCCGCTCCTCGAATTCCTCGGCCACCGCGGCAAGCTCTGCCAGGCTGAGGCCGAGGCCGGCGGCGACCCGCCGCACCGTCGCCCAGCGCGGATTGTCGGTCCCCTTCTCGAGCCTGGAGATCTGGCTCGGGTGGACTTCCACCCGCTGCGCCAGCGCGCTCTGTGTCAAGTCGGCCTCGAACCGAAAGCGCCTGATCGCCCACCCGAGCCCCCGCTGTGGATCTTTCCCCCGCGCCACGCCCAGAGCAAACGCGCTGAGCATCATCAGTTCTATAGAGGGGGATTCAAGTACCCCTGCACATGCGCTATTTCTCCTTGAACGCTCCAGACAAATAAGAAATTTTTTTGACTATGCGAGCATCCTTTGGGAGGGCGCGCCGACTGAGATCACGCTCGGTCCTCTCGATCAGAGTCGAGAGGACCGATGCGATGGAGGCGCCGAGATTCGAACTCGGATCCGCGGACGCGGTGCGAGGGTGTCTACAGGCTTAGCTGGCGCTTGATTCTCGTCTCCCGGGGTCCGCGCCAGCGGGCACTACGGGAGATAAAGCCCTCTTTGATTTCCCCTGGCGGACGGGGCGATCCGCCCGGGTAAGCCCGCTTCTGAAGCCGGTGCCCCTTCCCGCGGGCGAGGAAGGACCGACTCTCACAGCGCTTAGCTTCTAACTAAGCGGCGAGGGCGAACTCATGGTCCGCACGTATTGGTTTGTGCTGGGGTTTAACGAGGCCTCCAGCAACCTCGACCTGCAACCGTTCGCACGAGTCGACCACGTCGAAGCCTGTCGCCCCCGTGCTTGGGAATGCCCTCCAATTGTACGCCCCGGGCTTGACCGGCCTGTGATCATGTGGCCCTTGAACGAGCGCAGCTACGACGCGATCGTCCTCGGGGCCGGGCCGTCAGGCGAGGTCTGCGCCGGGCGCCTGGCCGATGCCGGCTGGGGGGTGGCGATCGTCGAGCGCGACCTGGTCGGCGGCGAATGCTCCTACTACGCCTGCATGCCGTCGAAGGCGCTGCTGCGCCCAGCCGACGTTCTCGCGGAGGCCAAGCGCATCCCCGGGGTACCGACCGGCCTTGGCGACCTGGAACCGCAGGCGGTCCTCGATCGCCGCGACGAGGTGATCCACGACGAGGACGACTCCGGGCAGCTGCCCTGGCTAAAAGAACGGGGAATCGACCTCATCCGCGGCGACGCCCGCTTCGAGGGCGAGCGGCGGGTGCGGGTCGGCGACCAGATCCTCAGCGCCGAGCGGGCGGTCGTCGTCGCCACCGGCAGCAAGGCGGCGATGCCGCCGATCGACGGTCTCGACCGGATCAAAGCCTGGAACAACCGCGACGCGACCACCGCCAAGCACGTGCCCGAGAGCATGATCGTGCTCGGCGGCGGACCGGTCGGCAGCGAGCTTGCGCAAGCCTGGGCCAGTCTCGGCGCCGAGATCACCCTGGTCGAGGGCGGCGACCACCTGCTCTCGCGCGAGGAACCGTTCGCCGGCGAGGAAGTCGCCGAGTCGCTGCGCGAGCACTTCGGCGTCGACGTCCGCACCGGTGCGAAAGTCGAGAGCGTTGCCGCCGGCAACCCCGGCGTCGTCGCCAGGCTGAGCGGCAACGAGACCGTCACCGCGGCCGAGATCCTGATCGCGGTCGGGCGCGTCCCCCACACCGCCGACCTCGACCTCGGAGCGGCCGGGGTCGAGCCCAACGACCATGGCTACCTCGACACCGATGAGCGCATGCGCGTCGGCGGCAGCAGCTGGCTCTACGCGATCGGCGACGTCAACGGCCGCGCCCTCTTCACCCACATGGGCAAGTACCACGCCTGGGT
>JALYWY010000030.1 GCA_030852475.1 Actinomycetota bacterium
GGGCGGCGCTGCTCGTGGCCGTCGCTAGCTCGGAGGTGCCACCGTTGACGTTGGTCTGGGTCGCGGCGACGATCGTTCCGACCGGTAGCGCCGAGGCATAGTTGACTTTCCAGTTGCCGCTGCCGTCGGCGGTCGCCTCGCCGAGGAAGCTTTCGAGCTCCCCCGCTTCGGCGCTCGCCTTGCGGAACACGCGGACGGTCGCGCCGGGCTGCGCCGTGCCTGAGGCGCTCGACGCGAGGGCGCTGAGCGCCGGTGGCTGGATCCCTTCGTTGGGCGTGTTCGGTTCGATCAGTTCGGCTTTGACGAGATCGATGAAGAGGCCTTTGTTGCCTTCGCCGTGGTTGCGGGCGACCTCGTTGTTGGTTTTTTCCAGGTTCCTGATTTCGATCGCCGGGCCGCCGGAGCCGAGGATTTCGTTCTCCTCGAATTCCTCGTCGCCGCCGATCCGGTTGCCGGTGCTTTCGGAGATCGTGGGGATCAACCCGACGTACTTGACGAGGATCCCCGCTTCGCCGGCTTCTTTGACTTCGTTGGCGATGACGACGTTTGAGTCGTTTTCAACCAGGATCCCGTTGCCGCCGACTTCCTGCACCCGGTTTTCCGCGATCAGGTTGCCTTCGCCGACGGAGGAGCCCACGGTGTAGATGCCGGTTTCACCACCGGAGATGAAGTTGTTGGTGATTTCGGCGCCGGTGAACCGCTGCTCGATCCCCCGGCCGGAGGGGTAGATCGTGTTGCTGGCGATCCGCGCTCCCGCTTCCGGGCCGCTGATTTCGAGGGACTGCACGAAGACTCCGGTCGCGGGTGGGCTCGCCGGGCTGGCGCCGACGTCCAGCCCGATCACGTTTCCGAGGACGCTCAGATCGTCTCCGTTTTCGCCGTAGACGCCGAAGCCGCCGCCGGTGATCCGGTTGAGCTCACCGCTTTCGAAACCGCCGACGGTGACGTCTTCGGCCCCGCCGGCGAGGATCGCGAAGGTGCCGTTCGGGATCGCAGCCGTCCCTGCCGCCCTCAGCCCCACGTAGTTCCCGCGCACGATCGTCGGGCCGGTGGCGGGGGCCTCGTTGCTGCCGTCCTGGCCGTCGAGGTCGATGCCGGTGCCGGTGGCGCCCGAGATCACGTTGCAGCCGCCGTCGCAGGCCGCCGAGCCCAGCGCCGCCCCTTCGACCTTGGCGCCTATCTCGTTGTCTTCGGCCGCGTCGCCACCACCTGAGGTGGAGTCGGTGATCTCGATGTTTTTCGCGTTGCCCATCTGGGTCAACCCGTCGGGCGCGACCCCGAAGTAGTTGCCGCGGATCACCGCGTCGCTGGCGCCCTGAATGTCGAGTCCCTCGAGGTTGTTGCCGGCGATGACATTGCGCTGCACGACTTCGGGCCCGCCGATCGTCGCGCCGTCGGAGCCCGGATCGATGAAGATGCCGGTGTTGTTGGCGCCTTCGCTGCCGTCGAGTTTGACCCCGACCCAGTTGCCGCGGGCGGTGAAGTTCGCGGATTCGTTGATCACGCTGATCCCGGTCAGCGCCCCGGTGACCGCGAGGCCGCTGATCGTGACGCCGTCGGCTTCGACGCTGATGCCGAAGTTGCCGGTGGGGCCGCTGACGCCGGCGCACGGTTTCGGGTTCGGCAGCGGAGCGCAGGTGCCGGCGTTGATCGAGACCGGCGCTTTGATCCCCGGCAGCGGCGAGGTGAGCGCGATCGTGTCCGCGAGCTGGCCGTCGAAGAGCGCCGCGTCGAAGAGGATGTTGTCGGCGACGCCTGCCCCATTCGTCACTTCGATCGCCGCCCGCAGCGTGCATTTGCCAGCGGCGCTTTCGCAGGGCGCGCCCGCGACCGCATCGGGTTCGTCAGCGGTGCTGTTGACGATGAACGCAGCGGAAGCGGCGGCCGGGAAGGCGAGGACGAGCAGGAACGTGAGAAGCGTCAGCACGACGCGCGGGCGAGAGAAGATCATGAAGCTGACCCTATCCGGGCCGAGCGGACGCTGGTTTGGAAAAGGACTACTTTCCGAACGGAAGGTCGGCGGCGCTGCGCACGTGCTCGACCTGGCCGCGCCCCTCGGCGGCGGAGCGGCCGACGACGTCGTCCCACTCGTGCAGCATCGCCTTCAGCCGCGCGACCGCCTCGGGCGGGTGGGCGGCGACGGCGGCCGCCAGCTCCAGCGCCGCGTCCTCGGCCCTGGCCGCCGGCGCGACACGGTTGACGAGCCCGAGGCGGAGCGCCTCGTCGGCGCCGACGGTCCGTGAGCTGAGCAGCAGGTACTTGGCGGCGGCAAGGCCGCAGAGGGTGACCAGACGGGCCGGGCCGACCGGGATGCCGAGCGCGGCGCCGGGGAAGCGCATCCGCAGGTTCGAGCCGCCGACCCGCATGTCGCAGGCGACGGCGATCTCGGCGCCACCGCCGACCACGTCGCCGTGGCAGACCGCGATCGTCGGCTTCGGAAAGGCGACGACGGTGTCGTAGAGGTCGGAGAAGAGCTGCATGCGGGCGACGTGGGCATCGGCGTCGAGCTGCTCTTTGACGTCGGCCCCGGCCGAGAGGCCGAGGTGGTCGGCGGAGCTGATCACCAGGACCCGCGCCGCCTCGTCCTCGCGGGCGGCGGCGAGGTGCCCGAGCAGCTCCTCCAGCATCTGCGTGTTGATCGCGTTGCGCGCCTGCGGCCGCTCGAGGCGGAGCAGGGCGATTCCCCGTTCGTCGACGGAATAGCTGGTTACCTCGGCGCTCATTCTTCGGAAGCTATCCGTTCGACCAGCCGCTCGGTCTCGTCGGCGGCGGCGCCGATCAGCGCCTCCACTTCGGCCTTCGGCTCGCTGAACCGCCCGAGCACGTGGGCGGAGACGATCTCCGGGTCGGTCGAGTCCGGCCGCCCCACTCCGACCCGCACCCGCCAGAACTCGGCGTCGCCGAAGCCGCGTTTGAGGCTCTTGAGCCCGTTGTGACCGGCGAGGCCGCCACCGAGACGGGCCTTGATCTCCCCGAACGGAAGGTCGATCTCGTCGTGGAGGACGACGACCCGGTCGAGCGGCACCTTCAGCGAACCGCGCGCCGGCCCGGCCGAGTTGCCGGATTCGTTCATGTAGGTGAGCGGCTGCAGCAGCGCCACCCGCGGCCCCCCCGGCCGGATCCGCCCTTCGGAGATCAGCCCGTTGAACTTCTGCCGCGGCTTCGGCAGCTCCCAGCGGCGCGCCAGCTCGCTCGCCAGCGCGAAGCCGACGTTGTGGCGGGTGCTCTCGTACTCGCGGCCCGGGTTGCCGAGGCCGACGATGAGGATGCGGTCGCCCTGCTCGCCGCCTTCGCGGCGGCGGAAGAGCGACAGGAGCTACTCGCCCTCGGAGTCGCCCGAGTCGCCGGAGTCGCCGCCCTCGCCCTCGGCGGCCTCGCCCTCGCCCTCGCCCTCGCCGACCAGCTCGGTCTCCTCCTCGACCTCCGGCGCGGCTTCTTCGACGCGCGGCGGCGAGACGGTGACGATCGTGATCTCCTCGGGCTCCTCGGCGACGAACTTGACGCCGTCGGGCGGGGTGACGACGGCGAGCGAGAGGGTGTCGTTGACCTCCATCGCCGAGACGTCGACGCAGATGTTGTCGGGAATCTCGGTCGGCAGCGCTTCCACCGTGATCTCGCGGGTGACGTGCTCGAGCACGCCGCCGCCCTTGACGCCGGGGGCGTCCTCGACGCCTTCGAGCTCGATCGCGACCTCGGCCTGGATTTCCTCGTTGAGGTTGACCTGCATCAGGTCGAGGTGCTGGAGGTCGCCGCGAACCGGGTGGCGCTGTTCTTCCTTGACCACGACCGGGACGGCTTTGCTGCCGTCGATTTCGAGGTCGAAGAGCGCGGCGCCCTCGCTGAGGATGACGCGCACGTCGCGGTCGCTGACCTGGAAGGCGGTCGCCTCCGAGCCGCCCGAGTAGACGACGCCGGGCACGGTGCCCTCGCGGCGCATGCGGCGCGAGGAGCGCGAGCCGAAGTCGGCGCGGGGTGCGGCTTTGAGAGTGGAGCGTTTGCTCGCCATCGGCGGGAGAGGATAGAGAACTGGGCGCTGTGACACCCTTCGCCCTGATGTCTGACGAGTCGAAGATTCCCAAGGGCCGGGTTCGCCGCTCGGCGAAGCTCGGCTCGATCGTCGGCGTCCAGAGCGCCCGCTACGCCGGAACCAAAGCCGCCAACGTCGGCCGCTCCGAGGAGCAGGGCAAAGAGGCGCTCGAGCAGCGGCACCTGGAGACGGCGATGAAGATGGTCGGCGCGCTGGGCCAGATGAAGGGCGCGGCGATGAAGCTCGGGCAGTTCGCCTCCTTCATCGACACCGAGTTCATCCCCGAGGACTACCGCGAGGTCTACCAGGAGCAGCTGGCGAAACTGCGCACCGACGCCCCGGCGATGCCCTGGGAGAAAGTGGTCAAGGTGCTGGAGGAGGAGTACGACGGGGAACCGCTCTCCGAGCTCTTCGCCGAGTTCGAGGAGGAGGCCTTCGCCGCCGCCTCGATCGGCCAGGTCCACCGCGCCGAGCTGCTCGACGGGCGCCAGGTCGCGGTGAAGATCCAGTACCCGGGGATCGCCGAGGCGCTCG
>JALYWY010000269.1 GCA_030852475.1 Actinomycetota bacterium
AGGACATCATCGTCGGCGTCAACAAATTCGTCACCGACCAGGTCGACGACGTCGACATCCTCAAGGTCGACCCCGAGGCCGAGAAACGCCAGCTGGCGCGCCTCAAGGCCTTCAAGGAGAACCGCGACCAGGCCGAGGTCGACGCGAAACTCGAGTCTCTGTGCGACGTCGCCCGCGGCGACGGCAACCTCCTGCACCCGATCCGCGCCGCTCTCAAAGCCGAAGCCTCGATCGGCGAGGTCTGCGGCGCGATGCGCGAGGTCTTCGGCGAATACAAGGGCGGCGCCTTCTTCTAAGCCGCGGTTGCTGAGTTAGAGGCGCTGTGGCGCCCAAAACTCAGCGATCGTCAGGTCGCCTGCAGCAGGTTCTTCTCCTCGACGAGCTCCAGGTCCAGGGTGCGGTAGCCGACGGACTCGAAGAGGACTACTACGTGGTCGGCGTCGTAGCGCTGGACTTCGCCGACGCCCCACTCGCTGTGGGCAACGGTGGCGCCGACGTCGAAGGGGCGCTCGACGTCGGCTTCCGGCTCGACCAGGCCGGCGTCGCAGTTGTCGCAGTTGCCGCACGGCGCCTCGTGCTCCTCGTCGAAGTAGCTGAGGACGAAGTCGCGGCGGCAGCCCGTGTGCTCGGCGTAGGAGCGCATCATTTCCAGGCGGGATTTCTCGAACTCCTCCCGCTCCTGGCTCGCCTTCGCTCCCTCCTCGATCGCCTCGTCAAGTGGCGGGGCGTCGTCGCGCTGGATCACCTCACCCTTGCCTGAGACCTCGACGAAACCCACCTCCTCGAGGCGGCTGACCGCCTCCAGCACCTTGCTGCGGGAGAGATCGACGTTCTCGGCAAGCTCCGCGGGGTCGACCTCGCCGGCCTTGGCGACCGCTCTGCCGACCTCCTCCAGTTGCTCGGCGTCGACCCCGCCGCCGGCGCCGAGGAAGCGGCGGATCGCCTGGTCCTCGGGCCGGTAGAAGACGCAGGCGGCGGCCGGCTCGCCGTCGCGCCCGGCCCGGCCCACCTCCTGGTAGTAGGAGTCGACCGAGTCGGAGAGGCCGGCGTGGAAGACGAAGCGGACGTTGGGCTTGTCGATCCCCATCCCGAAGGCGGTGGTGGCGACGATCGCCTCGATCTCGTCGTCCATGAAGCGGTCCTGCAGCTCGCCGCGCCGCTTCGATCCCAGGCCGGCGTGGTAGGCCTCGGCGGCGACGCCGGCCTCCTGCAGCTCAGCCGCCAGCTCCTCGCTCGCCTTGCGGGTGGCGATGTAGACGATGCCCGGCTTCTCGGCCGCGGCGACCGCCTCGACCAGCGCCCGCTCTTTGCCGTGCTCCTCGCTGAAGCGGCGCACAGCGAGGTGGAGGTTGGGACGGTCGAAGCCGCGCACGAACACCGCCGGGTCCTCCATCCCCAGGCGCTCGACGATCTCACGCCGGACCGGGGGAGAGGCGGTCGCGGTCAGCGCCAGCAGCGTCGGATGGCCAAGCTGCTCGGCGAAGGCGCCAAGCCGCAGGTAGTCGGGGCGGAAGTCGTGCCCCCACTCGCTGATGCAGTGGGCCTCGTCGACGACCAGCAGCGAAGGCCCGGTCTCCCGCAGCTCCTCCAGCACCTCCTCCTTCGCCAGTTGCTCGGGAGCGAGGAGGACGAACTCGCGCTCTTCCTCGCGCAACGACTCCATCAGCTCCTCGCGCCTGGCCTCCGAGACGGTCGAGTTCAGCTCCGCGGCCTCGCCCGGCGCCGCCTCCTCCATCGCCTCGACCTGGTCCCGCTGCAGCGCGATCAGCGGCGAGACGACGATCGTCGGCCCGTCGATGAACTCGCCGGAGAGCTGGTAGATCGCCGACTTGCCGTAGCCGGTCGACATCACCGCCAGGGTGTCGCGACCCGCGGTCACCGCTTCGATCGCCTGCAGCTGCCCGGGGCGCAGCTTCGAGATCCCGAGCGTCTCCTTCGCCCGCTGCCGGATCTCTTTTGCCGAGGCCATGAGCGCCTCCTCTACCCGTGGCGCGTCCCGGGAACCGTGAACGTTCCATCCCAGCTTCCTCGGCCGGGAAGGATCGTGGCGGCGGCGGTTGAAGCGGGACCCGATGATCGAGGTCTCGAGGACGCTGATGAAGTCCGAACCTGAGCTGGCGGAGCTGATCCAGGAGGTCGAGGGCCTGGAGGTGCGGATGGCCGAGAAGGGCTTCGGCACCCGGGTCGAGGTCAGGGCCGCCGAGGAGACCGGCCTCGCCGAGGCCGACCTCGAAGCCTTCCTCGACCGCCTCGCGGAGCCGCAGCGGCGGCCGTTCAGCTGAGCGAGAACGAGCTTTGAAACCCATCCCCATGCGGTCGGCAGGGCCGGCCCGGAAAGAGAGCAACCAGTGAGCAAGTTGAAGCGGCACCTCTCGGTGGCCAACGTCCTGTCCTGCATCGCCCTCTTCGTCGCCCTTGGCGGCAGCGCCTTCGCGGCGGTGCAACTGAAAGCCAACCAGGTGAAGGCGGTCAACATCGCCCCCCAGGCGGTGACCAACGCGAAGCTCAAGCGGGAAGCGGTCACCTCCGGGAAAATCAAGAACGGCACCGTCAACGCCCTCGATCTCGGCGCCGGCCAGGTGACCAACGAGAAGATCGCGAGCGGCGCGGTCACCGGCAAAAAGATCGCTAAAAAAGCGGTCAGCCCGCGGACGCTCGCCGACGAAGCGGTGACCACCGACAAACTGGCCAACGGCTCCGTCGCCGCGGCGAAGCTGCTGCCGGCGCTCTACGCCCAGCTGATCAAGAACGTCACCTACGTCAACAGCGAAAGCGCCAGCAACAACGTGATCGAAAAGTCGGCCGAAGCCACCTGCCCGACCGGCAAGCAGGCGATCGGCGGCGGCGCTCGCGTCAACGGCTCTCTCCAGGACGTCGCCCTCACCGGCTCCAACCCGGCCTCGTCGGGCACGACGCGGACCGGATGGCAGGCCTTCGCCCGGGACGTCGACAACACGCCGGGCGGTAACTGGTCGCTCGAGGCGTTCGTGGTCTGCGCGGAACTCTAGTATTCAGCCCGCATCGTGGAAATTCGAGGGGCCCGCTCCGGCGGGCCCTTCGTCTGCCTGGGGACACCGCGCCCGCGCCGTAAATAGAATGCCGCGGCCCGCCCAAGGCGCCCCCCGACCGAGGCCGAACGACCATGCGTGAGAGAAACCCGGAAACCCACGAGGAAAAGCTCGCCTATCTGCGCGAGCTGCGCGAGGCGGCGATCCACTCCGCTTCCGAGGCCGCGGTCGAGAAGCAGCACGCGAAGGGGAAGCTGACCGCGCGCGAGCGGATCGAGAAGCTGCTCGACCCCGGCTCCTTCGAGGAGCTCGACACCTTCGTCCGCCACCGCACCTACGACTTCGAGATGCAGAAAAACCGGCCCTGGGGCGACGCCGTCGTCACCGGCCACGGCACGATCGACGGCCGCACCGTCTTCGTCTTCTCCCAGGACTTCACCGTCTTCGGCGGCAGCCTCGGCGAGGTGATGGCGGAGAAGATGTGCAAGGTGATGGACCT
>JALYWY010000294.1 GCA_030852475.1 Actinomycetota bacterium
GCGTGACACCTACGCTGCAAGTCACCCCCGCGCATGAGAGAAATCCCCGCAAACGACGGTAGGATCGCCTGATGGAAACGGGCGTGAAAGAGGTTGAGCTCCGCGATCTGTGGCGTCGCTACAAGGATCAGGGAGACGACTCGGCCCGTGAGCGATTGGTCGTCGCCTACTCGCCGATGGTCAAATTCGTCGCCGGCCGGCTCGGTGCCGGGCTGCCGTCGCACGTCGAAGACGCCGACCTGATCTCCTACGGCCTCGTCGGTCTGATCGGCGCGATCGAACGTTTCGAGCCGGAACGGGGGATCAAGTTCGAGACCTTCGCGATGACCCGCATCCGCGGCGCGATCATCGACGAATTGCGCTCACTCGACTGGGTGCCGCGCTCGGTCCGCTCTCGCGCCCGCGAAATCGAAGCCGCCCAGGCCAAACTCGAGCATGAGCTGCAGCGGGCGCCGACCGAGGCCGAGCTCGCCTCGAAGCTGAACATGACCGAGGAAGAACTGCAGGGCGCGCTGCTGGAGATCGCCAACTCCTCGGTCTATGCGCTGGACGAGCTCTGGACCGTCTCCGACTCCTCCGGCGACCAGGTTTCGCTGCTGGACACGATCGCCGACGAAGGCGCCGCCGATCCGCAGGAGGCCCTCGCCACGACCGAGGTCAAAGACCGCCTCACCGAGGCGATCGGCGGCCTGCCCGAGCGCGAGCAGCTCGTCGTCGCCCTCTACTACTACGAGAACCTGACCCTGCGCGAGATCGGCGAGGTCCTGGGCGTCACCGAGTCGCGCGTCTCCCAGCTGCACACGAAGGCAGTGATGCGGCTGAAATCCCACCTCCAGCAGGGTTAGCGGTGTCGGGACGCCGTCGACTACGGGGTCTCCTGCGTCCGGCGCCGCCGCCCGACCCGAGCGCGCTCCCACCTTTCCAGCAGGCGGTCTTTCGCTTCAACGCCAGCGATGCCGGGCGCACCGTCGCCCGCCTGACCCGTACCCTCGGCGTTCCCCGGGCCTCCGTGGGCGCGGCGGCGGGCTCGCCGGGCCAGGTCCGCGTCACCGTTGCCTGGGAGCTCTCCTGGTACCAATGGGGCGTGGACGTCGGTGATGAGACGCGCCCGGTCTTCGAGATCGCCAAAGGCGGCGAGCTCTCCCAGCTCGACGCGGCGGCGCGGCAGTGGAACGCTCAGGTCGGCGCGGACGGCAAGCTGCGCCTGGCCCGCGAAGCGATGCCGAGCCGATGAGCCGGCTGACCGTCAACGTCGACGGCGGCGCCCGCGGCAACCCGGGCCCGGCGGCGATCGGGGTCGTCGTCCGCGACTCCGACGGCGAGGTGCTGGCGGAGCTCGGGGAGAAGATCGGCGAGGCGACCAACAACGTCGCCGAGTACCGGGCGCTGCTGCGGGGGATCGTGCTGGCCGGCGAGCACGGGGCGACCGAGCTGGACCTCGTCGGCGACTCGGAGCTGGTCGTGCGGCAGGTCGAAGGCAAGTACAAGGTCAAAAACGCCGGCATCAAACCGCTGCATGCAGAGGTGAAGCAGGCGCTGGCCGCCTTCGACTCCTGGTCGATCCGCCACGTCCGCCGGGCCGAGAACGCCGACGCCGACCGCCTCGTCAACCAGGCGCTGGACGGTGTCCTCGATGGCTGAGCGCGCGCCCGAGCCGATCGATCCCGGCGTCGACATCGGCCACGTCCACCTCAAGGTCGCCGACGTCGACCGCGCCCTCGGCTTCTACTGCGGCATCCTCGGCTTCGAGCTGATGCAGCGCTGGGGGGCCGACGCGGCCTTCATCTCCGCCGGCGGCTACCACCACCACATCGGGCTCAACTCC
This sequence comes from Actinomycetota bacterium, assembly GCA_030852475.1. Lineage (GTDB taxonomy): Bacteria > Actinomycetota > Thermoleophilia > Solirubrobacterales > 70-9 > VAYN01. The sequence continues at coordinate 1,826 of JALYWY010000294.1, forward strand.
TGGCACTCCAAGGGCGGCTCGCCGCCTCCGCCCGGCAGCACCGGCCTCTTCCACACCGCCATCCGTTACCCGACCCGTCGCGCTCTCGCCGACGCGCTGCGGCGGCTGAGCGAGGCGCAGTGGCCACTCGAGGGCGCCTCCGACCACGGCGTCAGCGAGGCTCTCTACCTCTCCGATCCGGATCGCAACGGCGTCGAGCTCTACTGGGACCGTCCGCGCGAGCAGTGGCCGCGGCCGGCGGAGGGGGAGGGGGTCGAAATGGGCACGCGCCCGCTCGACCTCGACAGCCTGATCGCCGAACTGCGCGATTAAGAGCCGAGGATCGCGCCGACCAGGTTCGGTTTGAACGGCTCCGTCCCCGGCACCAGCTGCAGGCCGGGGAAGCCATGGGAGCGCGCGTAGGCGAGCTCGCGCTGGAGATCGCCGACCCCGTTGCTGCCGGCAAGCGGCGCGATCTGCAGGGTGCTGAGGGTGCCGAATGCCTCCCCGGAGCCGTTGAGGAAGCCGCTGCCGGAGTCGCCCGGGACGCCGGGGGTGAGGGTGATGACGTTGTGGCTCCAGCCGTCGCCTTCGTTTTGGACGACGACCCCCTGCTTCGGGCTCAGCTTGGTGATCCCGAAGCGCAGCGAGGAGTTGCCGTAGGAGTAGACGGTGGAGCCGAGGCTGCCGACGGTGCCGAGGCCGGTCGGCCCGCCGAACCCGGGCACCGAGGGATTGACCCGGCCGGCGTCGGCCGGGTCGAGGCGAACGAGGGCGAAGTCGTTGAAAGCGCAGGCGTTGGCGTTGCCCTCGCCGCTGGCCTGCATCGCCAGCCAGGAGTTGTAGGCGAGACTGCCGGGCCGGCTGGCGCCTTTGACTTCGACTGGCGTTCCGAGCGGCAGCGAGCCGCTGGTGCAGCCGTCGGTTTCGGTCTGACCGCCGGTGCCAGAGCAGTGGGCGGCTTGGCCGAGGAAGACCGCCGAGCCTTCCTGGAAGACGAAGTTCGAGGTGCACTGCCCGCCTTCGGTGTAGGTCTGGACACCGGGATGGACGGTGGCCGAACCGGCGGGAGCCCATCCAGACGCAAAGGCAGGGAAGAGCATCAGGGCGGCCGTGGCCAGGGAAACGACGGCGCCGAATGCGGTTCTCTGCACGCTCCTCCGCTGCCTTTGCGCTGGTGGGGGATGGATCATGTGGGAACAGCCATGGGCTACCCAATAATTGGTAGCACAAAACAACGGCGGAAGAAAGGCGCGCTGCGCTTAGTCGTAGGTCGGCGACATCATCACTTCGAATCCGCTGACGGTTTCCCCACGGACCGTGGCGGCAAGGACCGGGTAGCTGTAGCCGTCGCCGATCGGGGAGTAGCCGATCGCCAGCCAGTAGTCGCCTTCCCATTCGACGGCGTTGGGATAGCGACGCTCCAGCTGTTCAAGGCTGTCTCCGATTCGGATGCCTCGACTCGTTTGCCACCCATCGGCCGCAGTGCCCTCGATCACGCCCTTTTTTGCGATCCCTCGCCTGCAGGCACTCCCCTTTCCACCGTAGTAGGCGAAAGTGATCTTCAGGCCGATCTTTCTCCAGGACAGATCGCAGCCACTTCCTCCGTAGCGAGGCCGTCGCGAGGAGGGACGGCCGAAGGCTTTGACGGCAGCTCCCACGGTCGGATTGCGAATCGGATGGAAGCCCCCGAGGTTCTGCACCCCGGCATTGTTGGCCTGGATCGTCAAGACCGGGTCGGCCAGCGGCGCCGCGCTCGGAGCAGCGTCGGCTCCCGTTGCCCCGAGCAAGGACGACATGCTGAGACAGACGACGACCAGTCCCCTCATGCGCAAGCGGCGGATGACGTGGACGCATGGCACGGCTGCTCCAGGGTATCTCGCATCCATGGCTCGGATCGCCCTGGTCGTCATCTACGTGATCGGGGTGGTCATCGCCGTCATCTCGCTGGACGCCAACGGCGGTGGCGGGGAAGAGGCAACGATCTGGGTGCTGGGGGTGTCGGTGCTGCTTGGCGCGGGGACGGGAGACTTCCGTCTGGCGCTTCTCTCCGCCCTGGCGGTTCCGATCGCGATTCCCTTCGGCCTCCCCGCGGGGGAAGGCGATCCGCTTCTTCCCACCTGGGTGGGGGCGATGTATTTCGCCCTGTTCTCCTCCGCCCTGATCCTGGTTTCGGCCTTCGTCAGGGAGGTCGCCGAGTCTCGCCTGCGCCGCCGCCGCGCCTCCCGCGGCTCTGGAATCGCATAGCGATCGCGCCCGTGCGGGGTCGGTCGCCCTCCGACCGCGGGCGAACCTATTGTTCCGCGCCCTTGTACGACGCCTCTCAACTCCCGACCGGCCCCTCCGCGGGGGCTCGATCGCTCCCGGAATGGCCCGATTCCCGGCCGCTCCGCGCTTGGCAGGAGGAGGCGACGGAAGCCGTGCAGGCGCACACGGCCACCAGCTTCCTGGCCTCGGCCACGCCGGCGGCCGGCAAGACCACCTTCGGCCTCCACATCGCCCATCGGATGCTGAGCGCCGGGGTCGTCTCCCGCGTCGTCGTGGCCGGTCCGACCACCCACATCTGCCGCCAGTGGGCCGCCGACGCGGCTCGCTACGGCATCGACCTCGAGCCCAACAGACCCAACTCGGACGGGCCGGAGTCCGGCGACTTCCACGGCGTCGCCGTCACCTACCAGACGATCGCGGCCGGGCCGGATGTGCACCGGCGGGCCGCCGCCCGGCGCCCGACCCTGCTGATCGCCGACGAGCCGCACCACATGGGCGACCAGGCCGCCTGGGGTCTGCAGACCCGCAAGGCCTTCGACGGCGCCCGTTTCCGGCTGCTCCTCTCGGGCACCCCCTTTCGCTCCGACAACTCGGCGATCCCCTGGGTGACCTACGACGACGACGGCCTCAGCCGGGCCGACTACGCCTACGGCTATCCGCAGGCGCTGATCGACCGGGTCTGCCGCCCGATCACCTTCCTGCCTTACGACGGCGAGATGGAGTGGCTCGCGGACGGCCGGCTGCGCAGTGCCGACTTCGACCTCGTCCTGCCGGCGGCGGAAGCGGCCCGGCGGCTGCGGACGGCGCTCAGCCCGGAGGGCGAGTGGATGGGCGAGGTGCTGCGCGACGGCGATGCCAGGCTGAGCGAGGTGCGCGCCGACGGCCACCCCGACGCGGGCGGTCTGGTCATCGCCTCCGATCAGGAGCACGCGCGGGCGATCGCGGCGCGGCTCGGATCGATTTCGGGGGAGCGCCCCGAGCTGGTGATGAGCGACGAGCCCGGCGCCAGCCGGCGCATCGCCGATTTCGCCTCCTCGGACAGGCGCTGGCTGGTCTCGGTCCTGATGGTCTCCGAGGGCGTCGACATCCCCCGCCTGCGGGTCGGGGTCTACGCGACGGCGGCCCGGACCGAGCTCTTCTTCCGCCAGGTGGTCGGCCGCTTCATCCGGGCGACCCCGCGGCCGCGCCGCCAGATGAGCTATCTCCTGATGCCGGCCGACTCGCGGCTGAAAGCGCTCGCCCGCGAAATCGAGCTGGAGCGCCGTCATGCACTCGATCTCTCGCCGGGCGCCGAGGAGGAAGAGGGCGAGGAGCCGGACGAGAGGCCTGAGCGGGGCGAGCCGGGCGGCGGCTTCGCCGCCCTCAGCTCGGGCGATGCCGAGCTGGACGAGGCGATCATGAGCGAGACCACGCTCCAGCTCTTCCCGACCGACGACCCCAAGCCGAAGAAGAAGGCCCTCCTCAAGCCCGAAGCCGCGCCGGAGGACCGCGAACCCCAGCGGGAGTCGGCCTACGCGGCCCGCGAGCGCCTGCGCGGCGAGCGCAGCCGCCTGGTAGCCGACGTCGCCCGTCGCACCAGCAAGTCCCACCGCGAGATCCAGGCCCGCATCAACCGCGCCACCCGCGCCCGCTCGGTCGCCAGCGCCACCATCGAGCAGCTCGAACGCGGCAACGCGATGCTGCGCCGCGAGCTCTGGCGGTGAGATCTACCAGGGACCTGATTTGTCATGGCACGCTCAGCGGCGCAGCTCGGCTCCCAGCCGGGCGGCGAGCCGCACGGAGGCCTCGATCTCGACCTTGCGGATCGAGACGCTCTCGACGTTGAGCCCGACCGGTACCCCCAGCCGCCGGCAGAACGCGATCAGGTCGATGGCCGTCGCGACCGCCTGCTCGTAGGAGGCGTCGAGGGTGTCGTCGGCATGGCGCAGCTCGTTCTCGATCCAGCGCGGGACGGTGAC
>JALYWY010000300.1 GCA_030852475.1 Actinomycetota bacterium
TTTCCGGGGGCGGCTTCTGTCATTCGCCTAGACGGCAGTCGGTCTAATAGACCTTCGACCTGTTCTAGGAAACGACGCCCAGACCTGTCGGGCTTGTAACGGTGTAGGTGCCTTTCCACGAGGCGGAGGGCACCAGGAAGCCGCAGTTCAGCACGGCGTTGATGTCCATCGTCGCATGACCGCTCGCGCCCCCTGTAAGGGTGCCGAGGGTGGTGCCGGTTCCGGTTTTGCAGTTGAGGGTGCCGAACGGCGACCCGACTGTTACTTCCGCGCCCGACGAGGAGACGGTCCCGTTTTCGCCGCCAGAGTGTGCGACGTGCAGGGTGCCTTTCTGATGGACGGTAACCGTTCTGGTGCAGGATTCGAAGGACAGGCTGTCAATCCCACCTGTCACGGTGGCACCGGTGTACGGGCTGTCCGTTTCGCCCGAGACGTTCGAGACGGTGCATGTATTGGCCAGTGAGCCGTCTGTGCGGCTCAGGACGGCCGAGGTGCCGCTCGCGAGGCTCGCCGAGATAGTCACGGCGCTGTTTTTCGCTGCGCCGCCTTCCGAGAGTGTGGTCGCCGAAGCGGTGCCCGCGGTAAACGCGGCCATCGCCATTGCCGCGACAGCGGCGAGGCCGAGCATCTTCAGATACTTCATGTGTTTCCTCCTTGATCCGACGCTTAACACGCCGGTTTTTTTACCCTCGCCATTCCTATTAGCCTCTTCGCTTCTAATCAAGAAGATCCAAGTGAACGACGGCCTGGGGCTGTGAGAAGCGCAGCGGAGATCTAGCTTTTCCCTGCATCCATCGTGCGACAGATTTCTGCAAGGCACGAATTTGCGTGGGCGTAAATTCGTGACCGCGCGTAGAGCGGCGCGAGCCGGCGGTCTTCGTCGAAGAGGAGGAGCATCAGGCTAGATCCAAAAGAAGCCGCCCCCGAGACTCGGGGGCGGCTTCCGGTTCGTCATAAGCGACAGGTAGGTCTATGCGACCTTCAACCTGTCTCTATGCCGAGACGCCCAGTCCTGCCGGACTTGTAATGGTGTAGGTGCCCGCCCATTTAGCCGAGGGCACCAGGAAGCCGCAGTTCAGCACGGCGTTGATGTCCATGGTCGCGCTGCCGGCAGCTTTACCTGTAAGGCGACCGATGTCGACGCCGGTGCCGGTTACGCAGGTGAGGGTGCCGAACGGCGACCCGACTGTAACTTCGGCTCCCGACGAGGTCACTGTCCCGTCTGTGGTGCCGGCGATGTGTGCAACGTGCAGCGTGCCAGCTTTGTGAACCGTGACCGGTCTGGTGCAGTTGCTGAAGGTCAGGCTGGAAATCGGACCTGTCACCGTGGTGCCGGTGAAGACGGTCGTGCTCCCTTTAACGGTAGAGGTGGTACATGTATTGGCCAGTGAGCCGTCTGTGCGGCTCAGGACGGCCGAGGTGCCGCTCGCGAGGCTCGCTTCGATAGTCACCGCTTTGTTCTGTGTAACGCCGCCGACCTCGAGTGTGGTCGCCGAGGCGCTGCCGGCGGTGAACGCCGTCAGAGCCATGGCCGCGACCGCGGCGAGGCCGAGCATCTTCAGAAACTTCATGCGTTTTTCTCCTTTGTCCAGCACGGTTGTGCCGGGTTGTTTTCCCTCCACATTCCTAACCATCCCCACGTTTGCGATCAAGAAGATTGGAGTGATTACCGCCAGGCAGCGGGCCTCAGGAGGGATAGCCCTGGGTTTTCCCTGCATCTGACCTGTGACACAGTTGCGCGGGGAGTGAATCTGCACGCCGCGCGATGTCGCAGACCCCGGGTCAGCGTCCCTTCACGGCAAGCGGCACGAGCGCCTCGCGCAGACCTTCGGTCAGCGTTTGCGCGAGCGAGCCGTAGCCGCCGAATTCGAGCTGCTGCTCGTCGTCGTTCCCGTTGATCCAGCGGAACCAGTCATGGGCGGATCCCGTGGCCCAGGCATCGGCGTCGCCTTCCAGGCGGGTGACGCAGGAGGCCGGCTTACCGTCTTTGAGCGCCACCCTCACCCCGGCATAGTCGAGCTCGCCGTCCTTGCGAACCTCGATCGAGAGCCGGCAGACGCCGTCGATCTCGGGCGGCAGCTCGACCAACGGCACCGCGAGGAGGAAACCCGCCTCGATGTCGAGCCGGCCCAACTGGGGCGCCCGTTCCGCCAGGTGGCGTCGCTCCCAGGCTATGCCGGCCCCCAGCGTCGGCACCGCCTTGCGCAACCAGGGCGTCACCCCGTAGGGGGTACCGCGAGCGGATCCGTTTGGTTCCGCCTGCAATAGATGGACCAGGCGCATCGCGGTCAGCTTTCGCTCGAGCGTCGGGTAGCTGATCTGCGGGACCAGCCGGTGCAGCTCCGTCAGCGTCAGCGGTCGGGCCGCCAAGGCGCGGACGATCAACGCCGACCAGCCGTCGACCAGCGCCTTGGTGGCGCTCTTCGACGCGGTGCTGCCGAGGGAGATCGGCCCGTCGGGAGCCTCTTCCAGCCAGCGCTGCAGAACATCGCCGACCTTGAGCAGGTCCTCGCCAGCGGGAGTGAGCGCGTAACTGACCCCGCCGGGGAAGCCGCCTTCCGTGTGTCGCGCAAGCGCTTCGATCTCGACCAGCGATCTCAGGTAGGACCGCAGCGTGCTGGCGGGCGGAAGACCGACGGCTCGGCTCAACTCGGTGAGGCTGCGCTCCTCGTCCTTCAAAGCCTTGAGGATGTGGACGTTTAGCGGCGCCGAGAGCAGGGACAGACCACTCCCCCCTGGATGCATATACGACCCCTTTCGGCCAGCGACTGGCTAGTGGGGTGACATTAGCATAAAGAAAACCGAGTATTTGTGGTCTTTTGAGTTTTCTTTTGGTCTCTAGCCGTCTCTAAAGAGCTACTGCTTCCTGGCGGCGGCGAAGATCTCAAACTGGCTCTCGGTCGGTTCCTTCGGCCGGCCATTGCCGTGGAAGACGCGCTCGAGGGTCATGCCGACGGAGTCGTAGATCTCGCGCAGCTCGTCGACGGTGTAAAGGCGCTGGCGGAATTCGATCCGCTTGTCGAGGTTCTCGAGGACCTCGCCGAAGCGGACGGGGATCATCGCCCCTTCCATGTAGCTGTTCTTCTTGTTCCAGCGGTGCTCGACGAGTTCGACCATGCTGTCGCTGGGGATCCAGGAGCGCTGGGGCAGGCGGGCGCGAGCGTAGAGGACGTTGGGGACCTGGATCAGGTTCTGGCCACCGGGCTTGAGGGCGCGGGAGATCACCTCGAAGGTGCGGTGGTTCTCCTCGTCGGTCTCGAAGTAGCCGACAGCGCCGTCGTTGAGGTTGAGGACGATGTCGAACTCGTCCTGGTAGTCGAGCTCGCGCAGATCCCCCTGGACGAACTCGGCCTCGAGGCCCTGCTCCTCCGCGTCCCGGCGAGCGATTTCGACGAGTTCGGCGCCGATCTCAACGCCCACCACCGAGAAGCCCTGGCGCACCAGCTCGAGCGAGTGCCGCCCGGTTCCGCAGGCAAGGTCGAGGATGCGCTCCCCTCCCTGCGGCCGCAGCATCGTCAGCGCCCGCTTGATTTCCGACTCGGTCCGCTCGGTCCAGGCCATTTCCGCCGACATCCCGTCGAACGCGGTCTCGTACCAATCCTGCGGAATCTCCTTCTGAAGAACGCTCATCTTCCTCTCCCTCGCTGCGTTGCCCCCATTGCACAGGAAAGATTAAAAGATCAGGCGTTGTGCTGCCTCTCCTCACGCCGGTGGCGACGTACCAGAGGTGCGATGTAGCCGATCAGGACCCCGATCGCGACGGCGAGGAGGATGACGACGATCAGCGGCGCCTGGAAGCTGGCGAAGAGAAGCTCGAAGCTGACCTCCTGCGAGTTCTGCAGGGCGACGACGAGGACGAGGACGCTGAGGGCGCCGACGAGCCAGGCGCGCCAGTTGACCGGCTTCTTGTCCTGGGGCATCACCAGATCCTAGTTCCCGAATGCGGCAGACTTAGGCCATGGGCACCGCGCAACGACCCGACCCGACCGAGTCGGTCCGCCACCAGCTGCGGCCGCTGTTCGACCAGATCGTGATCAAGGAGCTGGACCAGGACCGGGTGCGGCGCTCGGGGCTGGTGGTGCCACCGGGGACGCATGAGCCGCCGCCGGAGCAGGGCATCGTCCTCGCCGTGGGACCCGGGCTCGACTGGTGGGCCGGCGCCGGTGTGGAGATGCCGGTGCAGCCGGGCGACCACGTCGTCTTCCCCTCCAGCGCCGGCGTCTGGGTGGAAGTGGACGAGGAGCGGCTCCTCGTCTGCCGGGTGACGCAGATCCTCGGCGTGCTCGAGTCGGCCTCGCTCGAGCGACGCTAGCGAGCAGCCGCGGCGAGGCGCGGGGCGCGCTTGCGCCTGAGCATGCGCTCGTCGGCGGCGCGCATCAAGCTCTCGAAGTCCTCGCCGTCCTCGGGGTAGATCGCCCAGCCCACGGAGGCGCTGGGGGCAGGCGTCCCGGAGTCGGAGTACCGGGTGCCGACGGCATCGCGGATTGCGGCGGCCATCAGGCGGGCCCCCTCACCGTGGGCGCCAGGGGCGACAACGGCGAACTCGTCGCCGCCGATCCGGGCGAGGGTGTCGGTGGAGCGGAGAATCGACTGGGCCCGGCTGGCGACCTGGCAAAGGACGGCGTCGCCGACCGGATGGCCATGGGTGTCGTTGATCCCCTTGAAGTCGTCGAGGTCGATGACCAGCAGCGCGAGGGGGCTCTGGTCAGCGTCGCGTCGCCCGCGCGGGCGCTCACGTCGCGCCAGCTCCTGCTGCAGGATCGCGTCGAAGTGACGGCGGTTGGCGACCCCGGTGAGAGGGTCGCGGTTGGCGATGCTGCGCTGGTGGAGCTCCGCCTCGAGCAGGCGCTTCCTGAGCCCGACCAAGACCCAGGTGGCGGAGAGGAAACCGGCGACGAGGGCAATGTAGGTGGGGAGAAAGGCGTCGTCGACCGCGCTCGAGTCGTAGAGGAGCGGCGTACCGGCAATGAGGATCAACTCGATCGAGAGCGGCCAGGCCCAGTTGGCGGGAAAGAAGAAGGCCGCGTAGATGAGCGTGGTGACGAGCATCGGCTGGACGAAGCTCATCGCCCCGCCGGTGAAGTAGATGCCGAGGCCGATGACCGGGATCGTGATCACCATTCCGATCCCCAGCACCTTCATCGAGGCCCGGTCCCAGCGCAGCCAGCCGAGAGCGCCCACCAGCCCGTATACGAGGAACAGCCCGCTGAGCGCGAAGACCCAGGCCATGTCGACGTGCTGGGCCCCGGGGAGGTAGCAGTTGCCGACGGCGATGAACGAGGCGAGGATCCAGAGGACGCCCGAGATCCTCCCCATCCGCGCGCGCTCGTCCGGCGCTTCGGCGAAGGCCGGCATCGCGGAGGAGGCGGTTGCGCCAGAGGCCATACCTCCTCATCGGCCGATGCCGGCCCCGCTTTTAGGACACGCTGATTACTTGGCTCAACCGGCCTCGGAGAAGGCGGGCTCCGGTTCGCCCTCGGCGTGGACCGACATCGCATCGGGCTGCTGGGGCGAGCGCAGGACGAACACCGCGATCGCCACCGCGATCGCGGCCAGGGCAGCCCCGATCAGATAGGCGACGTGGTAGCCGGAGTTGAGCGCCGAGGCGAGGCTCTCGCCGTCGGCGAGAAGCGATTTCGTGTGCTCGGCGGAGACCGTCGCCAGGACCGCCAGCCCGACCGCGCCCCCCACCTGCATGCTGGTGTTGACGAGGCCGGAGGCGAGGCCGGAGTCCTCGGGGGTCGCGCCCGACATCGCCAGGGTCATGATCGAGGGGAACGAGGTGCCGACGCCGATCGCGATCAGCAGGAAGGGCGGCAGCAGGTCGGTGACGTAGTTGCCGTCGACCGGCGTGCGGGCGAAGAGCAACAGGGCGATGACGACGAGGCTGACGCCCGGGATCAGGGTGTTGCGCGGGCCGAAGCGCATGATCAGCTTTTCCGAGAGGCCGAGCGAGAGGACGCCCATCAGCAGCGAGGTCGGGAGGAAGGCGAGGCCGACCTCGAGCGGGCTGTACCCAAGCACCCGCTGCAGGTAGAGCGCGCCGAGGAAGAACATCCCGAACATGCCGGCGACGAGCAGCGCCTGCAGCACGTTGGAGCCGGCGACGTTGCGGGAGCGGAACAGCCGCAGCGGCATCAGCGGGTTGGCGATCGTCGCCTGGCGGTGGATGAAGATCGCCAGCAACAACAACGAGATCGCGCCGAGGATGAAGATGCGGGTGTCGTCCCAACCCCAGGGCTCGACCCGCAGGATCGTGAAGACGCCGAGCATCAGCGAGCTGGTGATCAGAGCCGCGCCGGGGTAATCGGCGCCGGCGCTGAGACCGATGCCCTCCGAGTCGGCCACCAGGCGCTTGGCCAGGTAGGCGACCGCGATCCCGATCGGGAGGTTGATGAAGAAGATCCAGTGCCAGCTGATCGCGTCGGTGAGGATGCCGCCGAGCAGCAGGCCGATCGAGCCGCCGGCAGAGGCGACGAAGCCGTAGACGCCGATCGCTTTCGCCTGCGCGGCCGGCTCGGGGAACATCGTCACGATCATCCCCAGGATCACCGCCGAGGAGAGGGCGCCGCCGACACCCTGGATGAAGCGGGCGGCGACCAGCATCTCCTGGTTCTGCGCAGCGGCGCAGAGCAGCGAGGCGGCGGTGAAGATCGTCAGGCCGACGAGGAAGACGCGACGCTGGCCGAGCAGGTCGCCGAGGCGGCCTGACAAGAGCAGCAGCCCGCCGAAGGGGATCATGTAGGCGTTGATCACCCAGGCGAGGCTGCTCTGGGAGAAGCCGAGGTCGTCCTGGATCGAAGGCAGGGCGACGTTGACGATCGTCGCGTCGAGGACGATCATCAGCATCCCCGCGCAGAGGACGTAGAGGGCAAGCCAACGGGTGCGGTCGTTCTCAGTTGCGTTCATGCAGGTAGGGACTCCTGGACTGGTGGAAATTAATCGCCGTCCTTGCCAAGCGTTGTGACTTTCGTCAATCGACGCGGCTCGTCGGCGCGGTGGGAGTGGGCGAGCATATCCATCAGCGGCCGCGGCGGCCGAAGGCGTGGCCGGCGGGGGTGACGGCACGGAGCTCGGCGATCGCGTGCTCGCGGGCCTGCCGGGGCTTGGGCGCCTGCGTGGGCGTCTCAGCTCGCTCCAGCGGCGCCAGGTCGCTGACGACGACGTTGACGATGCCGTCGCGGCGCTCGAGGCGGCCGCGGGCGCGAAGCAGGGGCGCGGTGCGGACGAGGGGGCGGCGGCGCTCGTAGACCGGCGGCGGGACGACGAGGTTGACCGAGCCGCGCTCGTCCTCGAGCAGCATGAAGGTGATGCCGTTGGCGGTCTCGGGGCGCTGGCGGGCGGTGACCATGCCGGCGATCTCGATCGCCGATCCGTCGTCGAGACGGGAGAGGTCGGAGCTGCGGACCAGCTTCGGGTCGAGGCCGGGACGCAGCAGCTTCAGCGGGTGCTTCTCGACGCTCATCCCGGTCGAGCGGTAGTCGGCGATCAGCCTCCCCCACTCGCCCAGCGGCTCCAGCTCGGGCGGTTTCGGCGGCTCCATCGGCAGCGCCAGCTGGGTGCCGCTACCGGCGATGCGGCCGGCGCCGGTGACGCCGACGCGCCAGAGCGCCTGGCGGCGGTCGTCCTCGGAATCGGCCGAGATGCCATCGAGCGCCCCAGCCCAGGCGAGCCGTTCGAGGCTCGGCAGGCCGACGCCGGAGCGGGATGCCAGTTCTGCGATCCCCTTATATGGACCGGCGCGCTCACGCTCGGCCACCAGCGCCTCCATCTCCTCTTCGCGCACGCCCTTGACG
>JALYWY010000316.1 GCA_030852475.1 Actinomycetota bacterium
GCTTCATCTTCGGTAAGGAGATCGAGTCGGTCGCCCGCCAGCCGGAGATGAAAAGCGACCTGGAAAGCATCCGCTGGCTCGGCTTCGCGCTGACCGAGGCGGTCGCCTTCTACACCTTCATCTTCGGCCTGATCGCGTTCTTCCTCGCCTAGGTCGATGGAGCTGTTCGGCTACATACTCCCGCTTGCCTCCGAGGCGGCGCACGGCGAGGAAAGCGGCGGCAGCTTCCTGGTCAGCCCGGGCCTCGGCCTGATGATCTGGACGCTGGTGCTGTTCCTGGTCACGATGTGGGTGTTGAGCAAGGTCGCCTTCCCGAAGATCCAGGAAGCGCTCGACAAACGCGCCAAAGCGATCAGCGAGTCGATCGACGCCGCCGAGCGGCAGCGCAAGGAATCCGACGAGCTGCTGGCCGAGTACCGCGCCCGCCTCGCCGAGGCCCGGGAGCAGGCCGACGACATCATGGCCCGCGCCCGTAAATCGGCCGAGACCGCCGAAGCCGAGGCCGCGGCGGCCGGGAAAGAGAAACGCGAGGAGCTGGTCGCCGCCGCCAAGCGCGACATCGAAGCGGAGACGCGTCGCTCGCTCGACCAGATCCGCCAGGAGGTCGCCGACCTGACCGTGCTCGCAACCGAGCGGGTGACCCGCAAATCGCTCACCGCCGAGGACCAGAAACGCCTCGTCGAGGAGGCGCTCAGCGAGGTCGACTTCTCGGCTCTGTCGGGGGCGGAGAAGAACTAGCGATGGCCGACGCAGCTCGCGTATACGCGGAGGCCCTCTTCGAGGTGGGCCGTGGCAAAGGCAAGCTGGACACGCTGCAGCAACAGCTGGGCGAGTTCACCGACGCCGTCGACCGCAACCGCGATCTGCAGGTCTTTTTCTTCAGCCCCTACCTCTCCTCGACGGAGAAGCAGGAGGGGATCGCGCGAGCGATCTCAGGTGCCGAGCCCGAGCTGATCAACTTCCTCGAGCTGCTCGTGGACAAGCACCGGATGACGGAGATCTTCCGCATCCGGCGCGAGCTCGACGAGCTCTGGAAGCAGGAGAACCGCCGCATCGACGTCACCGTCACCAGCGCCGTCGAGCTGGACCCCGCGGTCGTCGACAAAATCGGCCAGGAGGTCGAACGCCAAACCGGGGAGAAAGTCGAACTCTCGAGCAGGGTCGACGGCGACATCCTCGGCGGCATCGTGCTGCAGGTCGGCAACATGGTCCTGGACGCCAGCATCCGCAGTCGCCTAGAGAAACTTCGAAAGAGCGTCGCCACCGCGGCGTAAGGAGGTATTAGCACCCGATGGAGATCAAGCCCGACGAGATCGCAAGCATTCTGCGAGAGCGGATCGAGGGACTGGAGACCGATTCCGCCAACCTCTCCGAGGTCGGCACGGTCCTGTCCGTCGCCGACGGCATCGCCCGCATCCACGGGCTCGACAACTGCATGGCGCTGGAGATGCTCGAGCTTCCGCACGGGGTCACCGGCCTGGCGCTGAACCTCGAGTCCGACAACGTCGGCGCGGTGCTCTTCGGCGAGTGGGACAAGATCGTCGAGGGCGACACGGTCAAACGGACCGGTCACCTGCTGCAGATCCCCGTCGGCGAGCAGCTGCTCGGCCGCATGGTCGACCCGCTCGGCCGTCCGCTCGACGATCGCGGCGAGGTCGCCACCACCGAGACCCGCCCGGCCGAGTTCAAAGCCCCCGGCGTCGTCCAGCGTCAGCCGGTCGAGGAACCCGTCCAGACCGGGCTGATGTCGATCGACGGGATGATCCCGATCGGGCGTGGCCAGCGAGAGCTGATCATCGGCGACCGCCAGACCGGCAAGACCGCGATCGCGATCGACACGATCATCAACAACAAGGACAAGGACCTGATCTGCATCTACGTCGCGATCGGGCAGCGGATGTCCACCGTGGTGCAGCTGAAAGAGACGCTCGAGGAGAACGGCGCGATGGAGAACACCATCATCGTCGCCGCCCCCGCCGACGAGGCCGCCCCGATCAAGTACATCGCCCCCTACGCCGGCTGCGCGATGGGCGAGTACTTCCTCTACAACGGCAAAGCGGCGCTCTGCGTCTACGACGACCTCACCAAACACGCTTCCGCCTACCGGCAGATGTCGCTGCTGCTGCGGCGCCCGCCCGGTCGCGAGGCGTACCCGGGCGACGTCTTCTACCTGCACTCGCGGCTGCTGGAGCGGGCGGTGAA
>JALYWY010000358.1 GCA_030852475.1 Actinomycetota bacterium
GTCACCCACCCGGAGATGACCCGCTACTTCATGACGATCCCGGAGGCGGTGCAGCTGGTGATTCGCGCCGGCGACGTCGGCGCCGGCAAGGGCGAGGTCTTCGTCCTCGACATGGGCGAGCCGGTGAAGATCGTCGACCTCGCCCACAACATGATCCGCCTCGCCGGCTACGAGCCCGAGCAGGACATCGCGATCGAGTTCACCGGGCCGCGACCCGGCGAGAAGCTGCACGAGGTCCTCTTCTCCGGCGACGAGGACGTGCAGCCGACGGCGGCGCGGCGGATCAACCGGGCGCTGCGGCAGAACCCGATCGACCCGGACTGGGTGGAGTCGACGCTGAACTCGCTGGAACACCTCGTTCTGGCCGGTGACGAGGCTAATTTGGCGGAGCGAGTGGTGGAGATGATCTCCGCTCCCGGTGGCGACGCCGCGACGGTCGTCTCCAACGAATAGCCTCTCGCAGCCACTTTGGTCGACGTGATCGAACAAATCGGGGCCTTCGCCGGCCTGGCTGCGTTCCTCGGCCTCGCCGTTCTCGCGCTCCTTTCCTTCACCCACGGGCGGGACATCCGCCGCCTGCGCGAGTGGGCGGGCTCCGCCCCTGAGCGCGACGCCGAGCGTAAGGAGCAGACCTCGACCATCGCCGCCCAGCGGGCAGAGGAGCTGCGAGCGCTGGAGGAGGCGCGGACCGCCGAACAGGAGGCGGTCTCCAGCCGCGAGGAGCGTCGTCGCCGGCGCGAGGAGGGGCTGCCGGAACTGAGCCGGGGCGAGCGACTGCGCAACCGCTTCTCCGGCTTCGGCGAAACCGCCTCCCGGCCCAGCACCCTGGTCGCCCTCTTCGTCGTCGTCCTGGCGATCATCGGCGGCGCGGCCTACCTCCTGCTGGGGGGTTCCGACGACAAGACCGACGGGCGCGGCGCGAAACAGGCGGCGGCAAAAGTGAAACCGGGCGAAATCGAAGTCAGCGTGCTCAACGGCACCGCCGTGCCCGGCCTCGCCGCCACCTTCGGCGACAAAGTCGAGGGCAAAGGGTTCAGCCTCGGCGCCGTCACCAACAGCAGCTCGAGCTTCGCCGAAAGCGTCGTCATGTTCAGGAGCGGCCACAAACCCGAGGCGCGCCAGGTCGCCAAACAGCTGAACATCCAGAAGCTGCAGCCGATGAACGGCGAAATCGAAGCCGTCGCGGCTGGAGCCGACGTCGCCGTGGTCGTCGGCGAAGACGATGCCGAAGCGGCTGAATGACGGCCGCCCGGCGGCGATCGTCTTCGCGCTCCTCGTCCTCGCCACGGTAGCCGCCTTCGCCTACGCCCAGCGGGTCAAGCGCGACCCGCTGGTGCTCGACCGCGTCAGCTTCGTCGGGGCGCCTCACGGCAAAGGGACGAAGGTGGTCCACAGCTTCACCCCCAACGACGACTGCCGGCACGACCTGATCCGGATCCGCTTCCGCGTCACCCAGTCCTATGACGCCACCGTCCAGATCGTCAAGCCGGGGGGGCGCGTGGTCGTCACCCTCGCCCGCGACCGCTTCCTCAAGCGCTACCGCTTCCACACCTTCTACTGGGACGGCCGCCAGCGCGGCGGCGGCACGGCGCCCCCCGGCCGCTACAAGCTGCGGGTGAAACTGGGCTCGGAGCGGACCCTGGTGACGCCAGGAGTGATCCGGTTGCACCGGGCGCCGAAGAAAGCCGGGTCCCGTTGCCGTTGAGCGACTTCCTCGCCGGCGTGGGCCTGATCGCCGTCGCCCTGGCCAGCGCCGGCGCGATCCTGCTGCCGCCCGGCCGCCTGCGGGCCGTCGCGATGGTGCTGGCGATGCTCCTCTTCCCGGTCCTGATCCTCGGCGACCAGTGGCACACCGCGCAGATCGTCGATCTCCGTCAGGACGAGGGGCGGATCGTCGCCCTGCTGGCGATCGCCGTCACCGTCATCGCCGTCCTCACCTACCTCTTCCGCCGCTGGCCGATCCTGCTCCCCCTCGCGATCATCGCCGCCCTCCCCTTCCGCGTCCCACTCGAGGCCGGCGGCGATACCGCCAACCTCCTCGTCCCGCTCTATCTGGTGATCGCCGCGGCTGTCGTCGCCTCCCTCCTGCGCGACTGGTCAGATCCGCCAAGCGCCCATCCGCCGCGCGCCCTGGCTTGGGTGCTCGCCGCGGTCGTGGTTCTCTACGCCTTGCAGACCCTCTACTCGGAGGATTTCTCGCAGGGCCTGCAGAACCTCTGCTTCTTCCTCGTCCCCTTCACCGTTGCCTACCGGCTGCTGCGCGAGGTGGAGTGGGACCGACGGCTGCTGCGCTGGGCGCTCGTGGTTGTGGCTGTGGGGGCGACGGTGTTCGTGCTGATCGGCTCGGTCGAGTGGCTGACCCGCAGCCTCTTCTGGAACGACCAGGTGATCAGGTCAAATGAATTCCACACCTACTTCCGGGTCAACTCAATCTTCTGGGACCCGAACGTCTATGGGCGCTACCTGGCGCTCGTCACCGTGCTGGCGACGGGAGCGATGCTGTGGGCGCGGACCCGCGACACCTTCTGGCTCCTCACCGGCCTGATCCTCGTCCTCTGGATCGGGCTGGTGCCGACCTACTCGCAGTCGAGCTTCATCGCCCTACTGGCCGGCCTCGCGGTGCTGGCGGCGATTCGCTGGAGCAAACCCCGCTGGACCCTGGCCGCGGTGGTTGTCGGCTGTGTCGGCATCGCCGCGGTGGTCTTCCTGACGGGCGGACGAGTCGACATCGACCGCATCAACATCATCACCGGCGGCAGGGCCAACCTCGTCGAGGGCGGCGCCGAGCTCTTCTCCGAACGCCCCCTTTGGGGCTACGGCTCCGGCTCCTTCCAGCAGGCGTATAAAGAGCACCGCGAGGACAAAGACGTCCCGGTCTCCGAGTCCCACACCGAGCCCATCACCGTCGCGGCTGAGCAAGGCCTCCTAGGACTGCTCCTCTACTTCGCCCTGATCGGGATCGCGCTGTGGACTTTGGGCAGAGGGCTGTGGGGTGGTCGGCCGGCGGGGCCGCTCGCCGGAGGGGCCGCTCGCGCGGCGGTCCTGGCCGCGTTCATCGCGCTGCTGGTTCACACGCTGTCGTACGCAGGGTTCTTTGATGATCCGATCACTTGGGTGTTGTTAGCTGTCGGCGCCTCCCTGGCGCACTCCACGGCGCCCGCGGTCCGCGACCCGGCGTAGGGTCCCCTCATGTCGGGATACCTGCGCCGCCTGGCGACGACCGGGGCCGCTTATACCGCCGCGAGCATCCTCTCGAAGCTGATCGCGGTAGCCCTGCTGCCCCTCTACACGCGCTACCTCAGCCCCGAGGACTACGGCGCCGCCGAGGTCCTCTTCTCCGCGGTTGTCGTCGCCAGCATCGTCATCCGCTTCGGGCTGATCGAGGCGATCCTGCGCTTCTATTACAAGGACGGCGAGGATCCGGCCAAGGTCGTCGCCGGCACCTTCGCCGGCCTCTTCTGGCTGGCGACGATCGGCGCCCTGATCGCCCTGCCCTTCGCCGAGCCGCTCTCCGAGCTGCTGCTCGACGAATCCGCGCCCGACCTTGTGCGGATCGCGATCGCCGGCCTCTGGGTGTTGACCCTGTGGGAGTTCCTGCTCACCCTCTTCCGGCTCGACGAGCGGGCGCGCGCCTTCTTCGTGACGACGATCCTCAACGTCCTCGCCGCGATCGCGCTCACGGTGGTGCTCGTCGTCGCCCTCGAAGAGGGTGCGCGCGGCCTGCTGCTGGGGAGCTACGCGACCGGCGCCGCCTTCGTCCTCGTCCTCGTCGCCCTCCAGTGGCGCCGCCTCTCCCTGCGCTTCGAAGTCGAGATGATGCGCCGCCTCTTCCGCTTCGGCCTGCCGACGATGCCGGCCGAGGCCTCGCTCTACCTGCTCAACTTCGTCGACCGCCTGATCATCGTCCGCACCCTCGGCCTCGCCGAGGCCGGGCTCTACTCGCTGGCGGTGAAGTTCGCGCAGGCGGTCAACGTCCTCGTCCGCGGCTTCCAGCTCGCCTGGCCACCGCTCGCCTACTCGATCCGCGACGACGAGGAGGCCCGCCGCTTCTACGCCACCGTCGTCACCCTCTTCGTCGCCGGCTGCGCCTTCGTAGTCGCCGGCATGTGGCTGTTCTCGCGCTGGATCGTCCGCGCCCTGGCGGCGCCGGAGTTCTTCGACTCCTACGAAGCGATCGGGCTGATCTCGATCGGGGTGACGCTGTACGCGCTCTACCAGGTCCTGATCGTGATCCTCGGCCGCACCGGCCGCACCGAGTTCAACTTCCCCGCCGCGATCGGCGCCCTCGTCGTCAACGTCGCCCTCAACCTCATCCTCGTCCCGCCGATGGGGATCGTCGGCGCCGGCCTCGCCCTGGCGCTCTCCTACCTCCTCGGGCTGGGCCTGATGTACGCGTTCACCCAGCGCCTCTTCCCGGTCCCGTACGAGTGGGGACGCCTGCTGCGGGTGGTGCTCGCCGTCGCCGCGATCGTCGGCCTCGCCGAACTGCTCGTTCCCACCGACGGCGCCGATGGCCTCTTGCTCCGCGCCCTCCTCCTCGCCGCCTATCCGCTGGCCCTCCTCGCGACCGGCTTCTTCACCCCCGAAGAGCGCCGCTGGCTGGCGAAGCTGCGCCACCCGGGGAAGCTGCTGGCAGACATCCGGTCGTCGCTGCGCGCCGAGCCCGCGGTCGACGGCCGCGTCCCCGAGGCTTACGAGGTGGAGCGAATGGACGAGGACGTGCGGAACTGAGCGCGGTCCCGCAGCGATTCCCCGCGCCGCGGAAAGAGCGCCTGCCGGGCGTGAGCCCACATGATCGGCGCGGGCCGGTTCGGCAGGACGCTTGCCGCCAAAGCGCGTAACGCGTACGACCAAGCGGTAAGGACTCGCACCGCCAATGCCGCACCGTGCCCGTGGTGCTTGCGCATATAGAGATCGCGGTTGCGGTGGAATTCGACGATCCGGGGAAGGCCCTTGGCGAGGTCGGTCGAGAGCTGGTCGTGGTGGACGGCCTCGGCGGCGGGGACGAAGAGCGAGTGCCAGCCGGCGTCGTGGAGGCGCTTGGCGAAGTCGCACTCGTCGTAGTAGACGAAGAAGTCCGGGTCCATGTAACCGACCTCGGCGGCGGCCTCGCGGCGGACCATCAGCGCGCTCGACTGGGCCCAGTCGACGCGGCGGGTGTGCCTTCCCACGCTCTGCACGGTGAAGCGGCGGTGGAGGAAGAGGGCGCCGATCGCCGCGGTCCCGACACCGGGGAAGCGCCAGGCGGACGGCACGGGGTGCCCGTCGGAGTCCAGCAGTTGCGCCGTCGCCGCGGCCGCCTTCGGTTCGCGCTCCAGCGCCGCCAGCAGCGCCGCGGTCGCCCCCGGCCGCAGCTCCGAGTCCTCGTTCAGCAGCAGGCAGTACCTGCCTCGCGCCTCGCGCATCAGGGTCGAGTCGTTCTCTGCCTTGCCGGTTCGCTGCTCCAGCGCGATCAGCCGGACATCGCCGCCGAGCTCCCGCACCGCCTCGGCCGAGCCGTCCTCGGAAGCGTTGTCGAGGACGAGGATCTCGGCCTCGACGTCTTCGGGATGCGTGCGCTCGATCGCGGCCAGGCAGGCGAGCAGGTACTCGCGGCCGTTCGTGTTCACGACGCAGTAGGAGAGCGTGGGTGCCACCGCGGCCACGATAATCGCTCTCTTTTCTATAGAGGCAACTCCTAGTGAGCCCGTGTTCATGAAGGTTCAACTCGTCGACCCGTCGGCCTTCACGCCGCCCTACGACCGCGCCCTCGCGGCCGCGCTCGCGCGCGCCGGGACGGAGGTGGAACTGCTGACCAGCCGCTTCCTCTACGGGCCGGTACCTCCCGCCGAGGGCTACCGCGTCGAGGAGCTCTTCTACCGCCGCACCGCCGCCCGCGGCCTAGGGGCTTCCGGGCGCCTTCCCTTCAAGGCCGCGGAGCACCTCGCCGACATGCGCCGCTTTCGCCGGGCGGTTGGCGCCGACGTCGTCCACTACCAGTGGCTGACGATCCCGCTTCTCGACGTCCACCTGCTGCCACCGCTGCGCCCGCGGGTGATGACCGCCCACTACATCCTGCCCCCGCAGCCGAGCCGCCGGAAGGTGAGGAGTGCCCGGCGTGTCTTCGGCGCCATGGACGCCGTCATCGCCCACTCCGAGCACAGCGCCGCTCGCCTGCGCGACGAGGTCGGCCTCGACCCGGCGAGGGTCCGCGTCGTCCCTCACGGTGCCTTCGACTACCTGACCCGGCTGCCGGAGGAGAAGCCGCTGCCGCCGGAGCTGGAGGGCGCCGAAGGGCCGGTGATCCTCTGCTTCGGCCTGCTCCGCCCCTACAAGGGAATCGAGAACCTGCTCGAAGCGTTCCGCCAGGTGGAGGGCGCGGAGCTGTGGATCGTCGGCAACCCGCGCATGGACGTCGCGCCGCTGCGCGAGCTGGCCGTCGAGGTCGGTGGCCGCGTCCGCTTCGTCACCCGCTTCGTCGACGATGCCGAGATCCCGGCGATCTTCCGCCGCGCCGACCTCGTCGTCCTCCCTTACCTGGACGCCGAGCACTCCGGCGTCCTCTACACCGGCCTCGCCTTCGGCAAGCCGTTGGTTCTCAGCGCGGTCGGCGGTTTCCCCGAGGTAGCCGAGACCGGCGCGGCCCGGCTGGTTCCACCAGGCGACACCGCCGCGCTTGCCGCGGCCCTCGAGGAGCTGGTCGGCGACGAGGCCGCCCGCGCCGAGATGGCCTCCGCCGCGATCCGCGCCGCCGCCGGACCCTTCTCCTGGGACGAGGCCGCCCGCCGCACCCTCGACCTCTACCGCGAGTTGATCGAGGTCCGCTCGTGAACACCATCGCCGCGGTCCTCTTCTGGCTCAGCGCCGGCCTACTCGTCTACACCCATCTGGGCTACCCGCTCGTGCTCCGGCTGTTGGTGCTGTTGCGAGGTCGCACGGAGACAGGACCCGCCGCCGCAACGCCCTCGGTCTCCCTGATCATCCCCGCCTACGACGAGGAGGAGGTGATCGCCGCCAAAGTAGCCAACGCGCTCGAGCTCGACTACCCGCGCGAGCGCCTGCAGATCATCGTCGCCTCCGACGGCTCCTCCGACGCCACCGCCGAGCGCGCGCGTACCGCCGGCGCCGACCTCGTCCTCGAGCTGCCGCCCGGCGGCAAGATCGCCGCCCTCAACGCCGGCGCCGAGCGGGCAACCGGCGACGTCCTCGCTTTCTCCGACGCCAACAGCGTTTGGAAGACAGACGCGCTGCGAGCTCTCATCGCCCCCTTCGCCGATCCGCAGGTCGCCTACGTCTGCGGCCAGGTTCGCTTCCTCGACCCGGGCGGAGACAACATGGAGGGCGCCTACTGGCGCTATGAGATGGCGGTGCGGGAGATGGAGTCGGCCCTCGCCGGCGTCACCGCCGGCAACGGCGCGATCTACGCGGTCCGCCGCGACGCCTACATCCCGCTCGCCCCCTCGGGCAGCCACGACCTCAGCTTCCCCTTCGCCTTCGCCAAGCGCGGCCTGCGCTCGCTCTACGCCCCCGCGGCCCGCGCCGAGGAGAAGATGGTGCCGACGCTCGAGGGCGAGTTCGAACGCAAACGGCGGATGATGGTCGGCCTCTGGGACATCGTCGTCGGCGAGGGGATGCTCTCCCCGCGCGGCTATCCGCCCCTGTTCGCCTTCGAGATCCTCTCCCACCGCGTGCTCCGCTACCTCAGCCCGCTGCTGCACCTCGTCGCCCTCGTCGCCAACGCCCTCCTCCTCGGCGACGGCTGGCTCTACGTCGCCACCTTCGCCCTCCAGCTCGCCCTGATCGCGGCGGCGCTGCTCGGCCGCTTCCTGCCGCTGGGGCCGCTCCGAATCGCCCGCTACTACGCGATGACCACCGCCTCGATCGCCGCCGGCCTCTGGGACCGCTGGCGTCGTGGAGCAAGTGGCCGCTGGGAGAAGGCCGAGGGAACCCGCTGAGCGGAGAGCGCCGGTAGCCATGCCACGAGCCTTCGACATCCTCATCGCCACCCTCGCCCTCGCGATCCTCTCGCCGTTCCTACTGGTTGCGGCGATCGCGATCAAGCTGACCAGCCCCGGCCCGGTCGTCTACCGCCAGCGCCGCGTCGGCCTCGACGGCCGCGAGTTCGAGATGTGGAAGCTGCGGACGATGGTCCAGGGCTCCGACCCCGTCGGCGTCGGCAAAGTCGTCTACCGCGACGACCCCCGCGTTACCGCCCCCGGTCGCCTCCTCCGTCGCACCTCGCTAGACGAGATACCCAACCTCGTCAACGTGCTGCGCGGCGAGATGGCGATCGTCGGCCCCCGCCCGACGATCAAGGCCCAGGTCGACGACTACACGCCGCACCAGAAACGCCGCCACGAGGTGCTGCCCG
>JALYWY010000044.1 GCA_030852475.1 Actinomycetota bacterium
CGGCCGACGATGGTCGAGACCATCTGGTGCACGGTCGCGTAGGGCTCGATCACCATCAGGTCGGGCACCTTGACGCTCTCGACGTCGCAGACGACACCGAGGTCGTTGCGCAGCAGGTCGACGATCATCAGGTGCTCGGCGTAGGTCTTTTCGTCTTCTTCGAGCCCCTTGCGGCGGGCCTCGTCCTCGACCGGGTCGTCGACCCGGGAGATCGTCCCCTTGATCGGTCGCGCCATCACCTGGCGGTCGCGGTCGACCGAGAGGAAGCGCTCGGGCGAGGAGCTGACCACCGCGTACTCGCCGAGGCGCAGGAAGGCCGCGAACGGCGAGGGGTTGCTGCGGCGCAGCTGCCGGTAGAGCTCGAACGGCTCGGGGCTGGCGTCGGTCGAGAACTGGTCGGTGAGGCAGACCTCGTAGGACTCGCCGGCCAGCAGTTCGGCCTGCGACTTGGCGATGTCGGCGAGGTAGCGCTCGCGGCCGCGGCCGGAATGGAAGGTGACGTGCCCTCCAGGTTCACTAGGCGGTGCCGGCGGCCGCTCCGCCGGCGGCGCGGCGATCGTCTCGGCGATCAGCTGCTCGGCGGCGTCGAGCCAGAGCTCGGCCTCGGGATCCTCGCCCTGGCAGAGGGCGAAGACGTAGGTCTTGTCCTTCGTGTGGTCGACGGCGACGACGCGGTTGGCCAGCATCAGCGCCGCGTCGGGCATGTCGGAGCTGTGGACGTTGGGGGAGCCGCAGTCGGCCTTCAGCTCGTAACCGAGGTAGCCGACGTAGCCGCCGACGAGGCCGCGGTCGACCCCCTCGGGCGGATCCACCTTGATCCGCTCCAGCTCCTTCTGCAGGTAGTCGAAGATCGACTTGTGCTCGATCGTCTCAACGCCGCCCCGGTTGACCGTCACCTCGCCGCTGTCGACGTCGTAGCTGACGAAGCAGCGGTCGGCGCCGGCGGTGGTGCCCATGTAGGAGCACTGCGCCAGCCAGGTCGGGGCGTCGGCGCTGTCGAGCCAGAAGGAGGGGTCGTGCTCGGCGAAGAGGCGTTCGTAGACGTACTCGGTCGGCGCCTGGCCCTCCAGGGTCCGCATCCGCAGCTCCACCTCGCCCTCTCGCTCGGGGGGCGGCGGCGGCGCGGGCTTGCGCGGCCGCGGCGTGATCATCGCCCTGCCGGCCGGGCGCGAGGCGGAGCGCTTGTGCTGCACCGCCAGGTCGAAGAAGTTCTGGGCGATCTTCAGCCCGTATTCGGTCGAGATCGACTCGGGGTGGAACTGGACGCCCCAGATCGGCCGCTTGGTGTGCTCCACCCCCATCACGACGCCGTCGTCGGACCAGGCGACGACGTGGCCTTCCGGTCCCGGCGGGCTGGTGATCGCCAGCGAGTGGTAGCGAACGACCGAGAAGCCCTGCGGCACGTCCTTGAACAGGCCCTTCCCTTCGTGCATGACCCGGCTGAGGCGGCCGTGCATCGCCATCGGCGCCCGGTTGACCGTGCCCTCGAGCAGGTTGCCGATCCCCTGGTGGCCGAGGCAGATCCCGAAGACCGGGACTTCGCTGTGGCGGAGGATGTCGCGGCAGACGCCGAAGTCGTGCCAGCGGGACGGGTGGCCCGGGCCGGGCGAGAGCACGATCGCGTCGAAGTCCATCCTTGTCAGGACCCGCCAGCTGACCGCGTCGTTGTTGACCACCATCGGCTCCTCGCCCGAGGCCGCGGCCAGCAGGTGGAAGACGTTGTAGGTATAGGAATCGTGGTTGTCGACCAGCAGCGTTTTCATCAGGCTCCCTCCAGCCCCAGGCCTTTCAGGCCCTTCTCGAGCACCGGCTGCACGACCGCCTCGACCTCCGGTGCCCGCTCGTCTTCCCGGTACCAGCGCGCGAAGTGGGAGAGGTACTTGGCGAGCGGAGCGACGTCGAACTCGTCGACGGCGCTGCGCAGGTGCACCCGGTAGTGCTCCGACTGGACGACCGCGAAGCGGTAGTCGGGGTCGTCCGCCGGCTTCTCCCCTTGGATCTCGGTGGAAGCGTGGTGGGACTGGGCGCGCGCCAGGTCCCAGCCGAGGCTCCCTTT
>JALYWY010000377.1 GCA_030852475.1 Actinomycetota bacterium
ATCACCACCCGCTCTCCCCCTTGCTCCAAGCGCGCCACCTGCTCGCAGACGGAATTGAGCACGTCGGTGCGCAGCTCGCCGTCGTCGGCGGCGACAATCGAGGATCCGAGCTTGACGACCAGGGTCATGACGGAGAACGTAGCCGAGACGGCGGCCACTAGGCTCGACCCGTGAGCAACCGCTTCTCCCACAGCTTCCGCGTCCGCTATGGCGAGTGCGACCCGCAGGGGATCGTCTTCAACGCCAACTACGTCGCCTACTTCGACCACGCGATCACCGAGCTCTGGCGCGAGGCGTTCGGCTCCTACGCGGTGATGGAGGAGCGCGGGATCGACATGGTCGTGGCGGAGGTGAACGCCCAGTTCCGCGGCTCCGCCCGCTTCGACGACCTGGTCACCCTCGGCGCCGCGGTCGAGCGCCTCGGCACCACCAGCATGACCACCCGCCTCTGGCTGCACCGCGACGAGGAGCTGCTGGTCGAGGGCCGGATCCGCCACGTCTTCGTCGAGACGGAGGGCTGGGGGAAGACCGAGATGCCGGAGTGGCTGCGGGAGGGGCTGCGGCCCTACCTGGAGGAGTAACCCCTAGACGTGCAGCTCGAACTCGTGCTCGCCGATGCGGACGTCGTCGCCGGGCTCGAAGCCGGCGCGGTCGAGGGCGGCGAGAACACCCATCTCCCTCAGTCGCTGCTCGAGGTAGGCGAGCGCTTCCTCGTTGCCGGTGTCGTGGCGCTCGAAGAGCATCTCGACGCCGCGGCCGCCGACCCGGAAGCCGCCGTCGTCCTCGCGCTCGACCCAGTAGCCGCCCTCGCCGGCGGGCCGGTAGACCCGGTGCTCGGCCTCGAACTCGTCGTCCAGCTCGACGCCGGGCGCAATGACCGGCGCGTCCTCGGGCAGCTCGGTCAGGATCCGCTGCCGCAATTCGTCCAGCCCCTCCCCCGTCGCCGAGGAGACCGAGAGAACGCCGAGCACGCGATCGCCGAGCCGCTCCGACCACTCCCGGACAGCCTCCTCCACCTGCTCGGACGGAAGCAGGTCGCGTTTGCTCAGCGCCACCAGCTCAGGAAGGTGCTCCAGCCCGGCCCCGTGCGCCGCCAGCTCCCCCCGCACGGTCTCGTAATCGGCCCGGGGATCGCCTTCCATCGGGGCGACGTCGACGAGGTGGACGAGCATCGAGCAGCGCTCGACGTGGGCGAGGAACTCGTGGCCGAGACCGGCGCCCTCCGCCGCCCCTTCGATCAGACCTGGGATGTCCGCGACGACCGCCTGCCTGTCCTCCCCTTCGATCGTGCCCAGCACCGGCGAGATGGTCGTGAACGGGTAGTCGCCGACCTTCGGCGTCGCCCGGGTCAAGCGGCTGAGCAGCGAGGACTTGCCGGCGTTCGGCAGCCCCACCAGGCCCACGTCGGCCAGCAGCTTCAGCCGCAGCTCGATCCAGTCCGCTTCCGCCGAGCTGCCCTTCTCGGCGAAGCGCGGCGCCTGCCGCGTCGAGGTGGTGAAGCGCCGGTTGCCGTGCCCGCCGCGACCGCCGCGGGCGACCACCGCCCGCTGCCCCGGCGTCACCAGGTCGATCTGACTTCCATCCACAGCGGTCGCCTGCGTCCCCGGCGGCACCGGGATCTCCTTGTCCTCTCCCCTGGCCCCGTGCCGGTTCGACCCTTCGCCGTGCCGCCCCCGCTGCGCGCGGAAGTGCTTGCTCCCCTTCAGCGCCCCCAGGTCTCGCTTCGAGGGGTCGCAGACGAGCACCACATCGCCGCCGTGCCCCCCGTCGCCGCCATCGGGGCCGCCGCGAGGCACGTGAGCCTCACGCCGGAACGAGATCGAACCGTTGCCGCCGGCTCCGCCCTCGACCCAGATCTTCGCCTTGTCGTACACCGCGGAGAGGTTACGCCCACGGACTAAGCGAGGATCATCCCTCCGAAGCCGAGAACCATCGTCACCATCATCCCGCCGAAGAGCTGGAGCGTGGTCCGGTGCAGCGCCGCGATCTGACCGCCGAGCTCCCCGCGAACCGCCTGGATCTCCGTGCGGACGGACTGGAATTCGCTCTTCATCTCGGCACGAACCGCCTGGAATTCGCTCTTCATCTCGGCCCTCACGGCCTGGAATTCGCCTTTCATCTCACTGCGGACGGCGCGAAATTCCTCGCGCGTCTCCTTGAACCCCTCGTCGACCCTCTTGTTGAGGTCGTCGAGGCGCTCGGCGGTCCAGATCTCCCTTGCCATCACGGCCATGATGCCAGGCTACCGGATCAGATGCAACGTTTTGTGCGCGAAACGTAAAAGCTTCGCGCCAAAATACGCGCTGAACTGCGTTAGTCCTGCAGAACCGAGATGGTGCGGCCCTTGCGGGCCGGCTTGAACTCCACGGTCCCCGGCCGGGTGGCGAAGATCGTGTGGTCGCGGCCGATGCCGACGCCCTCGCCGGGCCAGAAGCGGGTGCCGCGCTGGCGGACGATGATCTCGCCGCCGGTGACCTTTTGACCGGCGAAGACCTTGACCCCGAGCATGTTCGGGTTCGATTCGCGGCCGTTGCGGCTGGAGCCGAGTCCTTTCTTGTGCGCCATGCCTAGCCTTTCCCTTTCAATTTCGTCACTTCGAGCCGGGTCAGCTCGGAACGATGGCCGGCGCGGCGACGGTAGCCCTTCTTAGCCTTGTATTTGAAGACTTTGATCTTGGGCCCGCGCAGGTGCTCGGTGACTTTGGCCTCGACTTTGACTTTGGCCAGGTCTTTGCCCCCGGCGACGACGTCGTCGCCGCGGAACAGGACCGGGCGCAGGGCGACTTTGTCGCCCTCTTTGGCATCGAGCCGATCGACGAGCAGGGACGTGCCCTCCTCGACTTTGTACTGCTTGCCGCCGCTCTCTATGACTGCGTAATTGCTCATTCGTCTTTGCTGCCTTGCTGGGCCCCCGAACGTCCACGGCCGCCCCGGCGGCCCCTGCGTCTGCGCGAAGGAGCAGAGGAGTCTAGCTGGGAGCCGTTTTCCTCGCCTCCTCCAGAGCCATTGGCGGGAGACTCGCCGCCGCCCAGCAGCGAGGCGATCGCCGCCGAGCGCTCGACCTCGTCGATACGCACCAGCTTGCGCTCCCCCACGAAAGGCCCGCCGCCGGTGACGCTGACGATGTAGGAGTCGATCCGGGCGACCGCGTCGTCGGCGTTGTACATGTGCGGCTCGTCGATCTTGACCAGCACCTCCTCGCCGACCTTGAACGGCAGCGCCCGCTCCTCGATCTCCGTCCGGCTGCCGGCCTCGATCAGCTCGAAGGTGTCGATCGGCAGCGCGTCGCCGCCCTCGAAGTGGAACCGCTTGCCGGTTTCCTCCTCGAGCTCGGTCAGGCCGCTGTCCTCGTCGGTCAGCTCGTGGGCGACTTTGGGGTTGACGCGGATCAAGAAGGCCTCCGAGTCGGATTTCTCGGCGGCGATGTCGCGCATCTTCAGCAATCCCTCCAGCGCCATCGTCTCGGCCGAGAGGACGACTCCCTCGCCGTGGCAGGTCGGACATGGCGCGGTGAGGATCTCCCGCACGCCGTCGGTGACGTTCTGCCGGGTCATCTCGACCAGGCCCAGCGGCGAGACCTCGACCACGTAGCTCTTCGACTTGTCGGCGTCGAGCGCTTTGCGCATCGTCTTCAGGACTTTGTCGCGGTTGCTGGCCCGGGCCATGTCGATGAAGTCGACGACGATGATGCCGCCGATGTCGCGCAGCCGCAGCTGCCGCACCGCCTCCTCGGCCGCCTCGGTGTTGACCTTGGTGATCGTCTCCTCGAGGCCGCCTTTGCCGCGGCCGGTGAAGGAGCCGCTGTTGACGTCGATCACGGTCAGGGCCTCGGCGTAGTCGATGATCAGGTAGCCCCCCGAGGGCAGGTCGACCCGCCGGTTCAGGGTCGACTCGATCGCCTCGTTGACTTTCCATTTTTCGAACAGCGGTTTAGTGCCCTCGTAGAGCTCGACGCCGCCGACCAGCTCCGGCGCGGTGCGCTGGAAGAAGCTCGTCACCCGCTCGTACTGCTTCGGCGAGTCGATCACCGCCTTTTCGAACTCGTTGAGGAAGACGTCGCGCAGGACCCGGATCGAGAGATCGGCCTCCTGGAAGACGAGCGCCGGGGCCTTCGTCGACTCCGATCGCCGCTCCAGCACCTCGTTCAGCTTCTGCAGGTAGCTGATCTCCCGCACGAAGTCGGCTTTTTTCGCCCCGTGGGCGGCGGTGCGGACGATCAGCCCGCCCGGCCCCTTGTAGGTGCGGTCGACCATCTTCCGCAGGCGGTCGCGCTCCTTGTCGGCGAGACGCCGACTCACTCCGACGCCGCTCCCCTGGGGGGCGTAGACGAGGTAGCGGCCGGCGATCGAGAGGTTCATCGAGAGCCGGGCTCCCTTCGTCTTCAGCGGGTCCTTGACGACCTGGACCAGGATCTCCTGGCCAGGCTTGATCAGCTCGTTGATGCGGCGGCCGTGACCGCGCCCGCGCTTGGGCGCCTGCTGGCCGTCGGCGGTGACGATCTCGTCGACGTGGAGGAAACCGTTGCGCTCGAGGCCGATGTCGACGAAGGCGGCCTCCATGCCGGGCAGGACGTTGTCGACCTTGCCCTTGTAGATGTTGCCGACGATCGATCGCCGGCCGCGCCGCTCGATGTAGAGCTCGGCGACGTGGCTTTTACCGCCCTTCTGTTTTGCCTCGAGGACGGCCACACGGGTCTCGCCGCGCTCGGCGGAGACCAAAATCGTTTTTTTCATTGTTGATTCAGCTCAGTTCAGATAGGTACGCAATGCCGGACCCCTTTCCAGAGATCACCAGGCGAACCTTCCCTTCTGACTGAGATGCGCTTGGACGTTGATGCTCTGAAGAACGCCGACTGCCAGGAAAGTAGCGAGGACGGAGGACCCTCCGTAGCTCACCAACGGCAGGGGGATCCCCGTGATCGGCATGATGCCGAGGTTCATCCCCACGTTGACGAACGTCTGGAACAGCAGCGAGACGGCGATGCCGCCCGCGATCAGGGTTCCGTAGGAGTTCTTCGAGAGCGTCGTTATCCGCAGCGCCCGCCAGAAGAGCAGGGCGTAAAGGGATAGGACTAACGCGGCGCCCATGAACCCATAGCGCTCACCGATCACCGCGAAGATGAAGTCGGTGTGCCGCTCGGGAACGAAGTCGAGCCGCGTTTGGGTGGCTTTGTCGCCCCGGCCGGTGAACTCACCGGCGCCGATGGCGACGACTGATTGCTTCTGCTGATAACCGGCGCCGTCCGCATGCTCGTCAGGGGCGAGGAAGGACGTCAGACGTTCCTCCTGGTACCCCTTGAGGAGCGGGAACCCGGTCGCCGGAGCGACGACCAGGACCAGTGCGACCAGCGCGGTCAGCACGCCGCCGATGACCGCGAAGTGCGTCCAGGGGACGCCTCCGAAGTACATGACGGCGAGGGTGGCGACCCCGAACACCAGAGAGGTGCCGAGGTCGGGCTGCAGGAAGACGAGCGCAGCCGGTGCCAGGCCGAGACAGAGGTAGCGCACCGTGCGCTGGACCTCGGAGCCCCGCCTGGCCCCATCGATCACGAACCCGGCAAGCGCGAGCACAAGCAGGAGCTTGCCGAGCTCCGATGGCTGGAAACTGAAGAAGGGAAGTTCGAAGGCGCGCCGCGAGCCGCGGGCGGCGAAGCCGAAAACGAAGACGAGGGAGATGCTGACGCAGAGGAAGGTGTAGATGCCGACCCGCAGCTCGCGAAAGCGCGAGTAGTCGACCCGCGTCATCAGGATCATGCCGACGATGCCGAGCGCCACGTAGATCGACTGGCGCTCGAGGAAGTAGTTGGGGCTGCCGGGAACGTCGTTCTGGGTCGCCTGGCCGAGGGTGAGGAGGCTGATGCCGACCAGCCCCAGGGCGGAGATCATCAGCGGCCAGTCCATGTGCGCCAACCCCAGCCGCTCGGCGATGCCGACGTGGACGCTGAACGGCTCCGTCCGGGCGTTTCTGGTTCGGGTGGCGTACATCATTCGGTTCCGCCGGCGCTCGAGACTTCGGACGCCTGCTCGTCGTAAATCGATTCGAGGATCTGGAGGACTACCGGCGCGGCCGATTCGGCGCCGAAGCCGCCTTCCTCGACGGTTGCAATCGTCACGATACGCGGGTCAGGGTACGGAGAGAGGGCCGCGAACCAGGATTGGTCGGCGTGGCCCGGCCGTTCCGCCGTCCCGGTCTTGCCCGCGATCTCGATCGGAAAGCCGCCGAAGATGCCCGCCGCGGTCCCGTTCGGTCCCTGTGCCGCAGCGTGCAGTCCGTCGAGGATGTCGCGGCGGAAGCGGGGGTTGATCTCGACCTTGCGGCGGATCCGGGGCTCGAACTCCTGCAGCACCCGGCCGGCTTCGTCCTCCACTTCCATCCCGACGTGAGGGGTGACGATCCTGCCGCCGTTGCCGATGGCCGCGTAGGCGATCGCCATCTGCAGCGGACTGGTCTGCAGGTCGCCCTGCCCGGTCGCCAACTGGACGTTGTCACCGGCCGACCATGGTCGTTCGGTCAGTTCTTCGGCGTAGAGCCGATCGCGCCATTCCTGGGTCGGCAGCAACCCTTCGGCCTCCTCGGGCAGGTCCAGCCCCGTCGGCCGCGCGATCCCCAGCTTGTCCGCCCATTCCTGCAGCTCGCCCGTGTCCCACATCCTCAGACCGAGCACGTAGAAGTAGATGTCGGAGGAGACTTCCAGTGCTCGTTCCAGTTCCACCGGCCCGTAGGCCTGGGCGCCGGCGTTCTGGAAGCTCTGGCCGCCGATGGTGATTTTGCCGGCGTCGTTGATCACCTCATCCGGCGTGATCACGCCGTTTTCCAGCGCCGCCAGCGCTGGGATGACCTTGAAGATCGAGCCGGTGGGATAGGCCCCTTCGGTGGCGCGGTTGAAGAGCGGCGCCAGGATCGGGTCCCGGTACAGTTCGTTCACCTGCCGCTGGGTCATCGGTTCGGTGAAGACGGTGGGGTCGTAGGTGGGGTTGGAACCGAGCGCGAGGATCTCGCCGTTCTCGATGTTCATCGAGATGAACGCCCCCGGCAGGCCGCGTGCAGCCAGCGCCGCCTCCCCCGCGGCCTGGGCTTCGGCGTCGATCGTCAGCTTCAGGCTTTTCCCCGGCGTCGGCGCTTCCGAGACCAACTGCCCGCCAGGCGTCGGCTGCCCCAGCGCGTTGACCTGTATCCGGGTGAATCCCGGCTCCCCCCGCAGGAAGCGGTCATAGCTGTACTCGACCCCTCCCTGGCCGATCTCGTCACCTGGCTCGAGGCCCTTGTAACGGGGCTCTTTCAGTTTTTCTTCGGAGATCTCGCCGACGCTCCCGAGCACGTGGGCAGCCAGCGACCCTTCCGGGTAGTGGCGGACGAAGACCCGCTGCACGGTCACGCCGGGGAATTCGTCTTGGTTCTCTTCGAGGTAGGCGATCAGGTTGTAGCCGACGTCTTGCTTCAGGGTGACCGGAGCCCCGGCAGCGACTTCTTCTTCTTTCTTGATCGTCTGCCTGATCTTGCGCACCGGCATGTTCACGAGCTCTCCCAGCCGCGCCAGCTGCGCCTGCTCTTCAGCCGGGTCTCCCGGCAGTTTCGTCGTGTTCAGCTGCAGGGCCAGGCTGGTGCGGTTGTCGACGAGGATGTCGCCGTTGCGGTCAAGGATCTCGCCCCGGGGGGCGATCACTTTGTACTCGCGGGTGCGGTTGTTCTTCGCCTCCGCCAGGTACTCGTCGCCCGAGAGCACCTGCAGGTTCCAGAGCCGGAAGAAGAGGATCGCGAAAAGGACCGCGGCGACGCCGCTGAGGACGGCGACCCGCAGCGAGAGGCGGCTGCCCTGGGGACGTTGATCGCTCCGCAGGTACATCGTCTTATGCTCCCAGGGCGCTCGGCCGCCTGCTGCGCCGCGCCATCGGCTCCTCGACCAGCGCTGGCCGCAGCGCCCGCCTCACCCCGAGGTAGATCGCCCAGCCGAAGAAGAAGGCGAAAAAGCTCTTCAGCAGCATGTCCCAGATCGCCAGGCCGCTGACCGGCGCGTCGACTCCCAGCATCAGCTGCACCGCCCCGAAGCCGAGCTCGGCGAAGAGAGTCAGCCCCATGCAGAGCAGCGGGGGCACCAGCGAGCTGTGGATCTCGAAACGCTCGCGGAAGAGGCCGGCCAGGTAGCCGGTCGCCAGCAGCACCAGCGAGCTGCCCCCGAGTGGCGCGATCAGGAGACAGTCGAGCAGCAGCCCGATCGAAAAGCCGCAGACCGCTCCGGTCAGCGATCCCCCCAGCAGGCCGAGCGCGACCACCAGCGCCGGAAGGAGATCGGGGCTGACGTGGAACAGGGTCACCTGGGAGAAGAAGGAGAGCTGCAGAACAACGCCGCCGACGAGGATGGCGACGAGCCGGGCGAGGATGTTCGGGGTGAGGATCATCCGCGCGAGCCCCCGGTCAGGACCTGAACCAGGTCGAGGTCGCGCAGGTCGGCGAAGGGACGGACGTGCACCTGCTGCTGAGCCTCCTGCTCGCGCAGCGAGGCTTCGACCACTTCGCCGATCGGCAGGTTCGGCGGATACCCCGACTCGATTCCCTGCGCGCGCCAGCCGGAGGTGACGACGGACTGGCCTTTGCCGACCAGCCTTTCGGAGTCGAGGAAGTCGAGGACGAGGTCGTCGGGATCGCCGACCGAGGGCTTCATCACTCCCTGGGTGCCGCTGGGGACGATCTTGGCCGAGACGGCGCTGGAGTGGTCGGCGATCAGCGTCACCCGGGCCGAACCGCCGGTGACGGCGGCGATGGTCCCGACGAGGCCATCGCCGCTGACCACCGGATCGTCGACCTCGACCCCGTCGCCGGAACCGACGTCGATCGTCACGTCGGCGAACCAGACGCTCGGGGAGCGGGCGATCACCTGCCCGGTCACCGGCGTGTAGCCGGACGGAATCGCGCCACTGCGGTCGAGGTCCAGCAGCTTGCGCAGTTCGGCGTTTTCGGCGAGCGCCGCCTGCGCTCCCACCGCCTGTTTGCGGGCGGTCTCCAGTTCGCCCTGCAGGCGCTCGTTGCGGCCCTTCGCGTCGAAGGTCTCGTCGAACCAGTTGACGAGATCCCGGGCGGGCTTCAGGGCACGGTCAGCCACCCCGAGCACCGGGCTGAAGATGGTGCTGACGCCGCGCTGCATCCCGTCGGAGCCCTGCCCGTAGGTGGCGGTGAGGAGGGCGAAGGAACCGACGATCAGCAGCGCGAGCACCGCCCTACGGCGGCGTACTTGCTTTCGATACACGTTTGAGACCTAAGTTCGGTGATTGGCAAGAGCGACTCTGCCAGTTGACAGCGCGCCCGGCGCTGGTCGCACAGGCGCTGCTCCAGCCCTTGCAGGGCGACCCAATCATCGCAAAGCCGAAAAGTCCCCCCTTTGCGGGGTGACCCATCTTCTCCGTATCATCGTAGAACAGCGAGTAATCGGGAGTTTTTAGAAGACCACGCTGCTATCTGGGTAAGAAGGTGCCAACGATGACGGGCAACAGCGCAAGGACCCTCGCCATCGCCGACGACCCCGCAGTCAAAGACGCGCTCGCCCAGACCCTCTGCCAGCGCTTCGAGTGCGAGTGCGTCGCCGACGTCGCCGCCGCTCGGGAGAAGCTGGCGGAGGATGACTTCGACTTGGTGCTGTGCGACATCCGGACCCCGGGCGATCCAGGATTTGCCCTGGCGGAAGAGCTGATCGCGGAGACGTCGAAGCCGGCGGTTGTCATAACCACCGACTCCGACGACCAGGAGCTCGTCAACCGGGTGCTGGAGCTGGGGGTGCACGGTTACCTGGTGAAGCCCTTCCCCCCCGGGCAGCTGCTGGTCACGACCCAGACCGCTCTCCGCCGGCGGGCGCTCGAAGCAGACGAAAGGACGCGGCGGAGGACCCTCCTCGAGCAGGTCCAGGCGGCGATGGACGCGGCGCCGGTCCCGATCTTCGTCAAAGACCTGGACCGGCGCTACCTGCTGGCCAACCGGGTCGCCCACGAGGTCTTAGGGGTAGAGCCAGGGGGCCTGATCGGACGCACCGATGCCGAAGTGCTCTCGCCGGAGGCAGAGACCCTGATCAGGGAGGGAGACATGCGCGTGCTGCGCAACAAAGAACCCTGCGAACGCGAAGCGACGGTGCCGCTGGAGGGAGGCGAGCGGACCTTCCTCACCGTCCGGTTTCCCTACCTCGACCGGAACGGCGATCTCGGAGGGGTAACCGGCGTCGCGGCAGACATCACCGCGCAGCGGGAGGCCGAGCGGCTGCAGCGTGACCTTGCCACCACCCGGGAGCGGACGATCGAGGAGCTGCGCTCCTCGCGCCAGGAGGCAGTCGAGCGGCTGGCCCGGGCGATCGAGCTGCACGACGCCGCGACGGGGCGCCATCTCGACCAGATGGGCCGGATCGCCTCCTACCTCGGGTCGCAGCTGGGGCTGGACGACGAGCAGATCACGCTGCTGCGAGCGGCGGCGCCGATGCACGACGTCGGCAAGATCGCCACTCCGAGGGAGGTGCTGCGAAAGCCGGGGCCACTTTCCCCCGAGGAGCGAGCCGAGGTGGAGCGTCATGCGGAAGTCGGACACCAGATCCTCGCCGGCTCCGAAAGCGAGCTGCTGCGGATGGCGGCGCGAATCGCCCTTACCCACCACGAGTGGTTCGACGGCAACGGCTACCCACGCGGGTTGTCGGGAGAGGAAATTCCGATCGAAGGCAGGATCGTCGCCGTCGCCGACGTCTTCGACGTCCTCCTCAGCGACCGCCCCTACCGGCAGGCGATGTCGATCGACGAGGCGGTGGAGGTGATCCGCAACGGTCGCGGCACCCAATTCGACCCGGAAGTGGTCGACTCCCTGCTCGAGCACCTCGAGGACGTGCTGGCGCTGCGCAGCTGACTCAGGTCCGGTCGAACAGCGCCGGCGCCAACTCGGCCAAGAGCCCTACCGGCAGGCCGACGACGTTCGAGACGCTGCCCTCGAGCCGCTCGACCAGGCTCGAGCCGAGCGTCTGGATCGCGTAGCCGCCGGAGCGGCCTTCCCACTCGCCGAAGCGCACGTAGCGTTCCTTCTCCGCCTCGGAGAGGTCCCTGAAGACGACGGTCGTCCTTTCGAGCCCGCTGCGCTCCTCGCCCCCTTCGAGCACCACCAGTCCGCTCATCACCGTGTGCGCCCGTCCGGACATGCGATCGAGGTAGCGCCGCGCCTCGACGGCGTCGGCGGGCTTGCCCAGCACCTCGCCGTCGAGGACCACGTCGGTATCGCAGGCGATCACGACGCCGTCCGCGGTCACGCCCCGGGCCTTCCGCCTCGCGTTCTCGACCACCAGGTGCTCGGGATCCCCCTCGCTCAGCTCCTCCACCCCGGGGACGACCACCTCGAACTCGAGGCCCAGCTTCTGCAGGATCTCTCGCCGCTGCGGGGATCCGGATGCGAGGACCAGCTTGGAAGAATCAATCACCGAGCTCGGGAAACCAGATCCCGATCTCGCGCTCGGCCGACTCGTCGGAGTCCGAGCCGTGGACCATGTTGAAGGTCACCTCGAGGGCGAAGTCGCCGCGGATCGAGCCGGGAGCGGCCTCGACCGGGTTGGTGGCGCCGATCAGCTGTCGGGCCGCCTTGACCGCTTCCTCTCCCTCGAGCACCATCGCCACCAGGGTGCCGCCGGTGATGAAGGAGACGAGCTCGCCGAAGAAGGGCTTGTCGGTGTGCTCGGCGTAGTGCTGGTTGGCGATCTCCTCGGTGGCGCGCATCGACTTCAGGGCGGCGATCCGCAGCCCCTTGCGCTCGAAGCGGGCGATCACCTCGCCGGTGAGGGCGCGTTCGAAGGCGTCAGGCTTGACGAGGATCAGGGTCCGGCTCACGGCGGGGGCTCCTTTGCTCTTTCGTTGGCTCTGCCCCTTCTTCCGCCTCCGGCTGCTCTTTCCGGCGCCGCGGCGGCGCCTTGCGTTGCTGCGCCTGGCGCTCCTCGGGGTCTCGACGTTTGCGGCGCGGCCGCTGCTGGCCGCCGCCAAGGCTGGTCTCACAGAAGGGGCAAAGGCCCCAGCGCGGGTCGACCGGCTTGCCGCAGGTCGGGCAGGGGTCCTTGAGGCGGCGCTGGCAGTTGGGGCAGCGCAGGTAGTCCTTCTCGACCGGGTGGTCGCAGTTGGGGCAGGTCTGCTCGCGCAGCTGCCGCACCCTCAGCTCGGCCGCTTTGATCTCCAGCTCGCGCTCGTGCGCGTCCTCCAGGTACTCCGGCGGCCGCACGATCGCGTAGACGGCGGTGCCGATGAAGGGGAAGAAGGAGGCGACGGTGGCGCAGGCGACCAGGAACGGATCGGAGATGCGGCGGCGGGCGTCGAGGTAGGTGTAGACGATCAGCGCCAGCCAGAGCACGACCAGCATCAGCAGGAAGAGGGTCGCAGCCAAATTGAGGCCGTCGTTGGTGATGCCGAAGATCGCGATGGGCATAGAAGAAAGGGGTAGTGAGGGGCGCCGTGCGGGGGCGGCAGTCTACTTCGCCGTAGCCGACAGTAACCCTGTTCTCAGAGGAACAGCCTTCCGAACAGGTAGCCGACGCCGAAGAAGACGAGGATCACGATCGCGACGACGGCGGCGACCAGCCCCATCATCGAGAGCAGTTCGGAACCGGCGCTGCGAGGGCGATCCATGGCCGAATCCTCGCATAGTCAGACTTCGATCAGGGTCCGCGCAGGCGCGATTGCATAGTGGGAACCGGTGACGAGCAACAGGCCCTCCGGCTCGGCAGCCGCCAGGTCCTGCGACCGCCGCAAGGCGAGCTTGAAGTCCGGCTGGGCCTCCGCGCTCAGACCGGTCTGAGCGCAGATCGTCGCCAGCTCCGCCGCCGGCCGCGAGCGCGCGCCGGGCCGGCCGTGTCCCTCCAGCGCCGTCGCCGGCAGCTCCGTGCAGACGACGCGATCGAGCGCCGGTGCCAGGGCCGCGACCATCGCCTCGGCGTCCTTGTCGGCGAGGACCGCCAGGCAGGCGATCACCCGGCGTCCCTCCGCCACCTCCGCCAACGACCGCGCCAGCGCGGCGGCGCCGTCGGGGTTGTGGGCCGCGTCGAGGTAGGCGGGCGGGTGCTCGGCGATCCGCTCGAGCCGCCCCGGAACGGTGACCGTCGCCGCCACCTCGGCCGCAAGGTCCCGGTCCAGGCGGCCGAGGAACGCCTCCGCGGCGACGCAGGCGAGCGCGAAGTTGCGGCGCTGGAACTCGCCTGGCGCACGCAGCCGCAGGTCCGGCCCCGGGTCGAGATGCGCCCGGACCAGGCGCGCGCCCCGCTCCCGCGCCGTCCGCTCGGCCAGGGCGCCCGCTTCCGCCGAGACATCCCCCAGCACCAGCGTCGTCTGGTCCCGCAGCACCGCCAGCTTCTCGGCCGCGATCTCGGCCTCGCTCTCCCCCAGCCACTCGGTGTGGTCGAGGCCGATCGAGGTGAGGACGGTGACCCTGGAGGGGATCGTGTTGGTCGCGTCGAGGCGCCCGCCGAGCCCGGCCTCGATCACCGCCACCTCGACCTTGGCGTTGGCAAGGGCGACGAAGCTGGCGGCGGTCGCCGCCTCGAACTGCGTCACCGCCTCTCCTTCCTCGAGCGTGCGGTTGACGCCCTCGGCGGCGCGGGCGACCTGCTCGACCGCCATGGCCCATGCCTCCTCGCCGATCTCCGTACCGCCCACCAGCGTCCGCTGCGACCAGCGGTCGGTGTGGGGGGAGACGCCGGCGCCGGTCCGCAGGCCATGAGCCTGCAGCAGCGCCGCGGTCATCCGCGTGACCGAGGACTTGCCGTTGGTGCCGACGACGTGGATCGAGGCGAAGCGGTGCTGCGGGAGGCCCAGGGCGGTGGTCAGCTTCCGCATCCGCTCCAGGCCCAATCGCCAACCGACCGGCTCCAGGGAATCGAGGTAGGCCTGCGCGTCGATCAGCTCAGCTCGGCGAGTTCGGTGCGGTAGCACTCGAGCTTCCCCCGCTCCTCCTCGACCACCTCAGGCGGGGCCTTGGAGACGAAGCCCTCGTTGCCCAGTTTCCGCTCGCCCCGCTCGACCTCGGCCTGCAGCTCCTCACGCCGCTTCTCGAGCCGCGCGGCGACGGCGCCGGCGTCGAGCTCGGCGGAATCGAGGACGCGCACCGGGCCGACCGAGGCGACCGGCGCCGCCCCCACCCCGTCGAACTCGAAGCGGGAGAGGCGGGCGACGAAGGACGGCGGCTCGACGCCGTCGACCACGGCGGACAGCGTCGTTCCCGCCGGCACTCCCGCCAGGTCGCGCCAGGCGCGCAGCCGCTGGGTCAGCCGGATCCCGCTCTCGACGTCGTCCTCGGCGGCCTGGTCGAACAGCGACTCGTCCACCTCCGGGAAGGGGTGGACCGCGAGATGCCCCTCGCGTCCGGGATGGAAGCTCCAGATCTCCTCGGTGACGAACGGCATCGTCGGGTGCAGCAGCGCCAGCACCCGTTCCAGCGCGTAGAGCAGCGTCGCCGAGAC
The DNA here is from genome assembly GCA_030852475.1 of Actinomycetota bacterium. Lineage (GTDB taxonomy): Bacteria > Actinomycetota > Thermoleophilia > Solirubrobacterales > 70-9 > VAYN01. The sequence continues at coordinate 14,446 of JALYWY010000377.1, forward strand.
GTCCTCCTCGCCGTCGTAGAGGCGCGGCTTGACGATCTCCAGGTACCAGTCGCAGAGATCGCGCCAGAAGAACGAGTAGGCCTCCTGGACCGCGTGGGCGAAGTCGTAGGTCTCGAGCTTCTCGGTCACCGAGGCGATCGTCCGCTCCAGCCGCGAGAGGAGCCAGCGGTCCTCGACGCAGGTCGGCCGCGGCGCCGGCTCCGCCTCGGCGGTGTTGAGGAGGATCAGCCGGCTCGCGTTCCAGAGCTTGTTCGCCAGGTCGCGCCCCTGCTGCACCTTGGCGTCGGAGAAGCGGACGTCCTGGGTCGAGGACATCGCCAGCAGGCCGAAGCGCAGCGCGTCGGCGCCGTGGACGTCGATTTCCTCCAGCGGGTCGATCCCGGTGCCGAGGCTCTTCGACATCCGCCTTCCGTCGCGGGCCTGGATCACCGAGTGGACGTAGACGTCGCGGAACGGGATCGCGCCGGGGAACTCGAGTCCGGTCATGATCATCCGCGCGACCCAGAGGAAGAGGATCTCCCGCGCCGTGGTCAGGAAGCTGGTCGGGTAGAAGGCGCGCAGCTCCGGGGTGTCGTCGGGCCAGCCGAGGGTCGCGAAGGGCCAGATCGCCGAGCTGAACCAGGTGTCGAGGACGTCCTCCTCCCGGCGCAGCTCGCCGCCGCAGGCGCCGCAGCGCTCGGGCTCCTGCTCGGCGACGATCGTCTCCTCGCAGGCGTCGCAGTACCAGACGGGGATACGGTGCCCCCACCAGAGCTGGCGCGAGATGCACCAGGGCCGGATCTCCCCCATCCATTCGAGGTAGACCCGCTTCCACTGCGGCGGCGTGATTCGCACCTCGTCGCGTTCGACCGCCTCGATCGCCGGCCGCGCCAGCTCGTCCATGCGGCAGAACCACTGCAACGAGATCAGCGGCTCGATCCGCTCGCCGGAGCGATGCGAGAAGGGGACCGAGTGGGTGTAGGGCTCCTCGGCCCGGATACGGCCCTCCTCGCGCAGCGCCACGACGATCGCCTCCTGCGCTTCGGAGACGGTCATGCCCGCGTACTCCCCCGCCTCCTCGCTCATGCGGCCGTCGGGGCCGATCACACCGAGCTCGTCGAGGCCGTGCTTGCGGCCGATCTCGAAGTCGTTGACGTCGTGGCCCGGGGTGATCTTCAACGCCCCGGTGCCGAACTCGATGTCGACGTGATCGTCGGCGATTATCGGCAGCCGCCGGCCGACCAGCGGCAGCACGCAGTGCTTGCCGACCAGGTCGCGGTAGCGCTCGTCGTCCGGGTTCACGGCGACGGCGGTATCGGCGAGCATCGTCTCCGGCCGCACCGTGGCGACGGTCAGCACCCGGTCGGAGTCCTCGACCGGGTAGTCGATCGAGTAGAGGACGTCCTCGACCTCGCGGTTCTCGACCTCGAGGTCGGAGATCGCCGAGTGCGAGCCCGGGTCCCAGTTGACCATGTAGTTGTCGCGGTAGATGTAGCCCTTGTCGAAGAGCTGCTTGAACACGCGGTAGACGGCGCGGACGTAGCCCTCGTCGAGGGTGAAGCGCTCGCGCTCGTAGTCGCAGGAGGCGCCGAGCCGCTTGTACTGCTCGACGATCCGCGAGCCGTACTCGGCTTTCCACTCCCAGACCCGCTCGACGAACTCCTCGCGCCCAAGCTCGTGGCGCGTCTTCCCTTCTTTCTTCAGCTCTTTCTCGACCACCGCCTGCGTGGCGATCCCGGCATGGTCGGTCCCCAGGATCCAGAGCGAGTTGCGCCCCCGCATCCGGTTCATCCGCACCAGCGCGTCCTGCATCGACCCGTTCAGCGCGTGCCCCATGTGCAGCGCCCCGGTTACGTTCGGCGGCGGAATCGCAACCGAAAAATTCTCCTCCGAGGTCCCCTCGGCCTCCGGATGAAAGTACCCCCCCTCCATCCACTCGCTGAAGATCCGACTCTCCACCTCGGTCGGGTCATAGCGGGTGGTCTCCTCTAGCCGTTTGCGCTGCTCTGCCTCCACGGCGGCGAGTCTAGATATCTAGAGCGCCGGAGGCGCTGGTGAGGGGTCCGGTCGCCCTCCGCGGGAATGTTCGCGAAGCGGCGATATGCAATCTGATGTCTTGCCCGCCATAGGCGGGCAGCATCTGACCGGAGCAAGCCCCGAAGGGGCGCGACCCAATTCCCGCGGAGGGCGACCGGACCCTCTACCGCTACGACCTAAGCGGATTCCTCAGAGAGCCCCTCGTCAGCAGGCCCGATGTCCTGCTGCACCGCCTCGGTCACCAGCGTCGGCCGCCGCCCCTCGGTGATCGTCTCCTTGGTGACGACGCACTTGGTGACGTCGCGCCGCGAGGGCAGCTCGAACTGGACGTCGAGCAGCGTCTCCTCGAGGATCGAGCGCAGGCCACGGGCGCCGGTCTCGCGCTCTAGAGCTTTGTCGGCGATCGCCTCTAGGCTGTCCTCGGAGAAGACCAGCTCGATGTCGTCGAACTCGAAGAAGCGCTGGAACTGACGGGTAAGCGCGTGGCGAGGCTCGGTCAGGATCGTGCAGAGGTCGTCGCGGCTGAGCTGGTGGATCGCCGTAATCACCGGCAGGCGGCCGATGAACTCGGGGATCAGGCCGTACTCGACCAGGTCCTCGGGCAGCACCTGCTCGAACCACTCGCCCGCGTCCTTCTTCTGGCGCGATGAGATTTCGGCGCCGAACCCGATCCCGCGGTCGCCGACCCGTCGCTCGATCACCTTGTCGAGCTCGGCGAAGGAGCCGCCGCAGATGAAGAGGATGTTGGTGGTGTCGATCGTCAGGAACTCCTGGTGGGGGTGCTTGCGCCCGCCCTGCGGCGGCACCGAGGCGGTGGTCCCCTCGAG
>JALYWY010000390.1 GCA_030852475.1 Actinomycetota bacterium
ACCTCGACCAGCGACGGCCCGTCAGCGCCGATCCGCTCGGCGAGGGCGGCGCGGAGCTCTTCGCCGCTCGAGACCTGCGTGGCCGCGATCCCATAGCCGGCAGCGACCGCGGCGGTGTCGAGCGCCGGCAGGTCGAGCCCGGGCGCCTCTTTCACCTGCTCGACTTCGGCGAACCACTTGAGGATCGCGTACTCCTCGTTCTGGAGGACGAGGAAGGTGACGGGCGCCTGGTAGGCGACGGCGCTCCAGAAAGCGGTGATCGCGTACTGGGCCGAGCCCTCGCCGAGCACGCAGACGACCGGCCGGTCGGGCTGGGCGAGCTGCACCCCGACCGAGGCCGCGAGGCCGAAGCCGAGGCCGCCGCCGGCGCTGAAGTAGTAGCTGCCGGGACGGGAGATGCGGAGCTGGTTGCGCAGGGCCAGCGTGCTGGAGGGCGACTCGAGGACGACGATCGCGTCGTCGGGCATCACCTCGGCCAGCGCGCTGTGGACGGTCGAGGCGTTGAGCGGGTCGCTGGGCGGGATTTCCTGCGGGCCGGGATTCGGCTCCGGCTGCGGGCGCGAGGACTCCGGCAGCTCCTCGATCAGCGCCGCCAGGGTCAGCTTCACGTCGGCGACGATCGCCTCGCCCATCGGCGCCCGCACCGCCTCGTCGTGGTCGCTGGTGATCGCGACCAGCTGCGCCCCCTCGGGCAGCAGCGGTCCGGGGATGTGCGGGTAGTAGGGGAAGACCGAGCTGCCGACGACGAGGATCAGGTCGTGGCCCTCGAGCGTCTGCCCGACCGGGCCGATCGCCGGCGGCAGGACGCCGCGGAAGTTCGGGTGGTTCTCGGGGAAGCCGAGCCGCACCCCGCCGGTCGCGGGCGAGGCCCAGACCGGCAGGTGCTGCTGCTCGGCGAGGGCGATGGCGAGTTCCCAGGCCCCGCTGGCGTCGATGTCGGGGCCGGCGACCATGACGGGGTTGGCGGCGGAGTCGAGGCGGTCGGCCAGCTCCCGCACCGCTTCGGGGTTGGCGGTGGCGCGGCCGTCGACGCGGCGCTCGATCGCTGCCCGCGCGTCGGCCTCGTCGACCTCGGCGTACCAGTCGTCCATCGGCAGCGAGACGAAGACCGGGCCGCGCGGCGCCAGCCCGGCGAGGTGGGCGCCGTGGGCGAGCGCCAGCGGCACGTCCTCGGCCCGCGGCGGCTCGTAGGACCACTTGACCAGCGGGTGCGGCATCCGGGTCGCGTCGCGGTTGGTGAGGTTCGCCTGCAGGGTGATCTGCGCCCGCGCCTGCTGGCCGGCGGTGATCAGCAGCGGCGAGTGGTTGGCCTGGGCGTTGAAGATCGCCCCCATCGCGTTGCCGACCCCCGGCGCGGTGTGGAGGTTGACGACGGTCGTCTTCCCCGAGGCCTGGGCGTAGCCGTCGGCCATCCCGACCACCACCGCCTCCTGCAGCCCCAGCACGTAGCGGAAGTCGGCGGGGAAGTCGGCGAGCATCGGCAGCTCGGTCGAGCCCGGGTTGCCGAACATCGTCGTCATCCCGTGGGCGCGGAACAGGTCGAAGGTCGCTTCGCGAACGCTGGGCACGAATCGAACCCTATCCCGCCGTGTTGAAGTTCCCAATGTCGACGCCAGGTCTTAAGCAGGATTCAAGGAGCGGACGTCGTACGGTCGATAAGGCGGAGGTGAGCCACCGCCTCCTCGCCAACGCCTGGGCCCGCACCCTGGCGATCTTCGCCCTTTCGCTTGCGCCGCTGTTCGCGGTCTGCGCATACGCCGAGGCGGCAGCGCCCCCCGGGCCGCCGAAGATCGTCTTCGGCACCGGCAAGATCGTCCCGATCCCGGCCTCGATCCCGCACGAAGAGGGCGACATGATCGACCGGCGGATCATCCCCAACCTCCGCTGGCTGGCACAGCGCTACCCGATCTACGTCACCGACGGCTACTCCGGCCCGCTGCCCAACGGCGAGCACGCCGGCTGCCACGGCTGCCACGTAAAGGGCTCGGACCACCACTACGGCCTCGCGGTCGACATCATCCCGCTCAACCCGAGCTCCAGCTGCGACGCCCGCTGGAGGGGGATCACCCGCCTCGCCACCTGGTCGGAGCCGATCCAGAACCGGCCCAACCTCCCCTTCCGCTGGGTCGGCTACGACGGCGACTCCGGCCACGGCTGCGGCCACCACCTGCACCTCTCCTGGAACCACGCGGTCGGCCCCGAGTTCCAGGTCGTCGAATGGGTCGAAACCTTCCCCGTCAGCTTCACCGGCGTCAAGCCGAGCACCGGCGCCCGGAAGAAAGAGGACGCCGCCCCGAAAGCGCCCGCGGGCCCGCCCGGCGGCATCTCCCAGGTCACCTCCGGCGGCATCTCCCCCCGCGCGGCCGGCGACTGATCCTCCATAGGAGGGACTGGCAAACCCCCGTGTGCGGCTGGCGAGCGCCGGACCAAGCGGGGCAAGGACGCAGGGAGGCCGAATAGCAG
>JALYWY010000401.1 GCA_030852475.1 Actinomycetota bacterium
GGTGGGGACGACGTAGAACTTGACGCCGTCGCGGGCCTCGATCCCCAGCACCGCTGCCTCGCGGGTGTGCCAGGCGAGGGAGACGATCAGGGCGTAGCCGGCGCCGACGGCGGCGACGCCCGGGAAGAAGATGCCGAGGACGCCGGCGAAGATCGCGGTGAGGGCGATCGGCCAGAGGCGGGTGAAGGCGATCCGGGCTGGGCTCTGGTCGGGCAGCGAGGTAGCGGTTCGGGCCCGGGCGAGGGCCTCGCGGACGTCCTCGGCGGCCCGGTGCGGACGCCCCAGGTAGAAGCCGATCGCAAGCGCGATCAACCACCAACCGGCTGCGACGAGGGCGATCATCGTTTCACCGTCCCGGTTGGCGGCAAGCGCCGTGATCGCGCCGAGCGCGGTCGCCTCGGCGGCGGTGATGAAGACGCTGACGCGGAGTAGGTCGGTGTAGGGCATCGTTCTTAGGGGGTTGATTCCCCGAGTCGCGCCAGCCATTCGAGGATCGCCAGCCAGCCGTCGAGGCCGTCGACCGTCAGGTCGCACTCTTCCGCCAGCTCGGCCGGACCCTCCGCAGAGAGCACGCCTACGCAGACCGCGGTGCTCAGTCGCCCCTCCTCCTGCAGCTGCCGCAGCCGCCGGAAGGCGTCGAGATCGGTGCGGTCGTCGCCGGCGTAGGTGGCGCGGTCGAGCTGCGTGTCGGCGAGCAGGGAGGCGACGGCGCCGTCCTTGCCGCCCCCGCCCGCCGGCCGCAGCTCCAGAACCTTGCGGCCCCAGCGCGGTTCCAGCCCCGCCTTGCCGGCCTCGTTGGCGAGCTCGTGGGCGCGGCTCTCGGCCGCCGCTTCATCCTCGCTCCCCCGCCAGTGCAGTGCCTGGATCGGTCCCTTGTCCTCCAGCCGTAGCCCGGCGGCGGCGAAGCGGGCGTCGCCGGCCGCGGCGAGGAACGCCGCCGCTTCGCCCTCGCGGCCGGCGATCGAGGGATCCGGCCGCGGCTCCTCCTCACCCGGCATCAGCAGCTCGAGGCCGTGGTTGCCGGCGTAGGCGAGCGAATCGAGCCCGACTAGGCGCCGGGCCTCCGCCGCCCGCCGCCCGGAGATGCAGCCGACCAGCGCGTAGCGCTCGCTCAACTCGGCCAGCGCCTCCCGAGCGGCCGCGGGCACCGCCGCGTCCTCGGCTCGTTCGACGATCGGAGCGAGGGTGCCGTCGACGTCGGTGAGGATCGCCGCGCGGCCGGGCTCGTCGCGAAGCGGCGCGAGGGCAGCGGCCCAATCGCCGCCCCCGTTCTGAGGATCGAGGGGCACGGTCTTAGTATCGCGAGATGCCCGCCGCCGCGACCCCGGACCACGCGATCTGGAAGCTGGCGGCGATCGGTACGCTCGCCGGCGCCTTCAGCGGCCTCTTCGGGGTCGGGGGCGGGACGATCATCGTGCCGCTGCTGATCCTTTGGTTCGGCTACGGGGAGCGCCTCGCCACCGGCACCAGCCTCGCCGCGATCATCATCATCGGCCTGCTCGGCGCGATCGCCCAGGGCGGGATCTACGGCAACGTCCACGTCGAGACCGGTCTGCTCCTCGCGATCCCCGCGATCGTCGGGGTCGTGCTCGGCACCGCGATTCAGCAGCGGATCCCGCAGCGCGCCGTCTCCTACCTCTTCGCCCTGTTGCTGGTCGTGATGGCCGTGGAGCTGATCCTCTCGTGAACCGGGGCGCGCTTTGGACGAGCTGACCGCTGTCCTCATCTGCCTCTTCGGCGGGCTCACCGGCGGCCTGGTCGGGGTCGGCGGCGGCGTCCTCTTCGTCCCGGCGCTGACGATCTTCATCGGCCTCACCCAGGTCGAGGCCGAGTCCACCTCGCTGCTGATGATCGTCCTCGTCGCCATCGTCGGCGCCTACCGCCAGCACGGCTACGGCAACGTCCGCGTCCGCGAGGCGCTGATCATCGCCGTGCTCTCGCCGCTCGGGGTCCTGCTCGGCGTCGTCGTCGCCAACAACGTCTCCGAACGAGCCCTGCAGCTCTCCTTCGCGGCGCTGGCGCTGCTGATGGCGGCGCAGCTGGTGCATCGCGCGCGCTCGACTTGATCACCAGCGGCCTTGGGTTCATGGTCTACGCTCAGAAGCGTGGATTCACTCACCTGGGAAGGCGACCTGCCCCACCTCCGCGCGCCGGTCATGGTCTGCGCCTTCCGCGGCTGGAACGACGCCGCCGCGGCGGCCTCGACGGCGCTGACCGCGATCGCCAACTCGCTCGAAGCCGACCTGATCGCCCGCGTCGACCCGGAGGAGTACTTCGACTTTCAGTCGACGCGGCCGACGATCAGCATGGACGAAGGCCAGACCCGTCGCATCGACTGGCCTGAGAACAACCTCTTCGCCGTCCGCATCCCCGGCGGCGACCGCGACCTGGTCCTGCTCGACGGGACCGAGCCGAACCTGCGCTGGCGCACCTTCTCGGAGACGATCGCCACCGTCGCCGACGCCCTCGGCGTCGAGATGATCGTCACCCTCGGCGCTCTGATCGCCGAGGTCTCCCACACCCTGCCGGTGCCGATCACCGGCCTCGCCTCCAGCGCCGAGCTGGTCGAGGAGCTGGAACTGGAGCGCTCCAACTACGAGGGACCGACCGGGATCGTCGGCGTCGTCCACGACCTCTGCCGCCAGAACGGGCTCGACTCCGCCTCGCTCTGGGCGGCCGTTCCCCACTACGTCGCCGCCGTCCCCAACCCGAAGGCCGCGCTCGCCCTGCTGCGCCGGCTCGAGGGCCTCACCGGAATCGCCGTCGAGGCTTCGGCGCTGGAGGAGGAAACCGTCGATTACGAGGAGCAGATCGGCCGCGCCGTCGCCGCCAACCCCGAGATCGAGGAGCTGGTCTCCCGGATCGAGGCCGAACAGGCCGACCTGATCGACGAGGGAGGCGAGGTCCCCAACGCCGACACCCTCGCCCGCGAGTTCCAGCAGTTCCTCAGGCAGCGCGGCAAAGACTCTTCCTGAAGAACGGAGCCGCGTAGGAGGCGGTCACTCCCTCGCGGGAATTGGGTCGCGCCCCTATCGGGGCTGGCTCCAGTCAGGTGCTGCCCGCCTATGGCGGGCAGGAATCAGATTGCATATCGCCGCTTCGCGAACATTCCCGCGAGAGAGTGACCGCCTCCCCTTCGGACGTCGTCTGTTTCATAGAGATTCAGAAACCTCTATGTGTTTGCCCGAGTATTCGGGAGAAATTACGGTGCGTTCTCCATCTCAAGTGAAAGGGAGCGCATGACTGACCACGGAAACCGGCTCGAATACCAAGGCTTCTACGCGATCTGCGACCACATGCCGGGAGCGGATCGGGTCCTTCGCATAGGCGGCACTGTCGTTGCGCCTACCGGTGGATGGACCGCCGTACTCGAGGAAGACGATGGCCTCCCGCCGGTTAACCAGTTTCTGCTCAAACTGAAGCTCGTCGTCACCGAACCTCAAGATGCGGCGACTGAGGTGATCACTCCGATCGAGCTGAACGAGCATCGAATCGAGGATCCGTCTATCGAGTACGACGAAGTGGAGTTCGTCTTCGAGGGTCCGGACGACATCGAAGGCCCGGCGATGATCAAGGTCGAACACGTGCACTAAGCGCGCCGGAACGCTTGGCCCTGACCGATCTACGCTTCAGCCGCCGGGCAGATCAAGCGGTAGTCGCACCAGCTGCAGACGGTGGGGGAGGGGCGGGGCTCGAAGTCTTGGCTGAGGATGCCCTCGCCGACCTGGAGGACGGTGCGCTCTACGCGCTCGGCGTCGTCGGGACGGGTGGGGGCTGGGACCTTCTCGGCGTCGAGCACGTAGTAGTAGCTGCCGGTGCTGGCCTCGATGCCCCAGGCCTCGCGGGCGGCCATCCGGTAGAGGGCGAGCTGCAGGTCGCTGTCCAGATCCTCTTCGCTCTTGCGCTCGCCGGTCTTGTAGTCGATCAGCTCGTAGTCGCCGTCGGGCAGGCGGTCGACGCGGTCGACGCGGCCGCGGACGTGGTGGTCGCCGACCTTGAAGTCGAACTTTTTCTCCAGCCAGACCGGTTCCCCCTCCGCCTCTCGCTCTCGCTCCCAGTAGAGACGCAGCGCCTCCCGGGCGCGGTCGCGGAACTGCAGCTCGTCGTCGCTGGAGCCGAACCCGGTCCGCCGCCAGCCCGCCTCGAAGAGCCGGTTGAGGGTCCGCAGCCCTTCCTCCGGGTTCTCCGGCGGCTCCTTGTGAAAGCGCTCGAGGACATTGTGGAAGAGGATCCCGAAGCGCTGGTTGATCGTCGGCTCCTGCGGGATCCCGAAGACGCGGGCGAACTTGTACTTGAGCGGGCAGGTGAGGTAGAGCGAGAGGTCCGAGGCCGAGAGGCTGAGCATGCCGTCGCCGCGGCGCGGCAGGAAGGCCGCCAGCGAGGGCTCCTCCCGGGCGGCGACCAGGTCCAGCCGCCGGCCGCGCTCGCGCTCGGAGTCGAGCAGGTAGGCGTCGAGGGAGGAGGCGTCGAGCTCGGCCTGCTGCTCGGGCGTCGCCACCTGCCGCAGCAGCCCGTTCACCGCCTCGATCGCCTCCGCCGTCGGCTCGTCGCCGGGCCGCTGCGCCAGCGCCGCCAGCTTCAGCAGCTCGAGGTAGCGGGCGATCGCGCGGTTGACGTCGAGGGCGGTGTCGAGGCGCGGCTCGGAGAGCTCCCGCCCGGCTCGCCAGGAGGCCTCGAGCACCTGCTCGCGCAGAGCCCGGTAGGTGGCGTGAAGACCCTCGGCCGGGCCGAACAGCTCCTCCTCGTGCAGCTCCTCCTCGGCATCCGCCGCTGCCAGCGCCCGCTCGTAGTAGCGGGACGGCCGGGTCGCCTCCCCCTCCGCCGTGCGCTCCACGCGCGAGAGCACCAGCCCGCTGCGCGCCGGCCAGCCGATCCGCTCCCACTCGTGCTCCTCCTCCAGCCCCAGCACGAAGACCTGGTCGAAGCCGAGCCCCTTGACGGCCGCCGCCGCCATCACGTTGACCGCACCGGGCGAGCGCGGCTCTTCCGCCTCCTCCCCCTCGGTCCCCGCCTCGGCGACGGCGCTGAGGTAGGAGACGAAGGCACGGGTCGAGCCGTGCGGCTCGCGCCGGGTCCAGGCGGTCGCCAGCTCGGCCAGGCGGGAGAGCCCGAGCAGCCGCTCGGCCACCTCCGGCTGGGCGGCGAAGAGGCGCTGGCGCCGCAGCCCCACCTGCTCGATCAGCCGCCGCACGAAGACGTCGGCGCGCCGTTCCTCCATCACCTGCGCGGCGGCGTTGTAGTGCTTGAGGAAGCTCTGGATCCGCTCCCGCGCCTCGGGCTGGAACTGGGGGCTGTCGAGGGCGGCTTCGCAGGCGGCGACCATGTCCAGCTTGCGCCGCCGCGCGATCGTCGTCAGCCGCGCCAGGTCGCCCGAGCGGAGTTCGACCGGCGGCCGGGTCAGGGCGCGGGCGGCGGCGGCGGAGTCGTCGGGATCGGCGAGCACCCGCAGCCAGGCGATCGCGTCGCGCACCTCGGGCCGCTGGAAGAGCGCCGCCGGGCCGGAGAGGTGGAACGGGATCCCCCGCTCTTCCATCGCCGCGGCGACCGCTCCGGCCCGCTGGGCGGGGTCGGAGACGAGGACGCAGATCTCGTCGGCCGCCGTCCCGGCCGCGACCAGGTGCTCGATCGCGCGCGCCACCGCCTGCGCCTGCGCGCGCTCGTTCGCGCAGCGCCAGAAGCCAAGCCGTGGGCTGCGGAAGCGCTCCTCGAGGGAGACCTTCTCTCCTTCGGGGTGCGTCCGCAGGAACCAATCCTCTGGAGCGCCGGCCTCCAGGGTGAAGACCTGGTTCGGGTTGTCGGCGGCAAGCGACTCCAGCACCGCGCGCTCGGCCGCACCCGCCTCCTCGAGCTCGTCGACCATCAGGTAGCGGAACCGCTCGGCGATCCGCCGCCGCACGTCGGGGCGCTCGACCAGCAGGCAGTCGAGGGCGAGGAAGACGTCGCCGCGGTCGAGGCTGCCGGACTCGGCGAGGATGCGGTCGTGGGCGGCGTAGAGCTCGGCGAACTCGAGCTCGCGCCGTTGCTCCTCCCGCCCTGCCTCGTCCACCGGCTGCGCCGCCTGCACCCGTTCGGAGAGCGACGTCGGCCCGACCCGTTCCGCCTTCAACCCGTCGATCCGTGCCAGCAGCCGCGCCAGCAGCCCGGCGGGGTTGCCGCGGATCTCGTGCCGGCGCAGCGGCAGCTGGTCGAGGCGGTCGAGCAGCATCGCCAGCCGCTCGGCGCGGCCGAGCACGTCGAAGAACGGGTCCAGCCCCGCCTCGTCGGAGTGCTCGCGCAGCAGGCGCTCGCCGATCGCGTCCCAGCTGCCGACCCAGAGCTCCTCGAAGGAGCCGGGCAGCAGCGCCTCGCAGCGCTCGCGCAGGCGCGCCGCGGTGGCCTGGCGGGAGGCGATCATCAGCACGTTCTCGGGACGGGTTCCGCGTTCGACCAGATGAGCGAGCCGGCGGGCGAGCAGCTCGGTCTTGCCGGTGCCCGGGGCGCCGACGACCAGCAGCGGCCCGGCCTCGTGCGCGAGCGCGCGCCGGCGCCCGGAGGCGGCGCTCTCCAAGGTGGGGTGATCCTCTGGCATTGCCCAAAGCTAGCGCCCGCGTAGCATGCGGTCGATGGATGTCCTCTCAGCGGACTGGCCGGCGATCTGCCGCCGCATCGTCGCCGCCCAGCGCCCGATCTTCGAGGATGCCCGGACCAGCGAGGAGCGCACCGTCTACGAGGGCATCGGCGAGGGGGGCGATCGCACCCTGGTGATCGACCGCCGCTGCGAGGACGCGGTCTTCGCCGAGCTCGACCGACTCGCCTCCGAAGGCGCCTCCTTCGTCGCCGTCTCCGAGGAGCGCGGCGAGGTCTCCTTCGGCTCCGGGGGGGACTCGCGGGTCGTGATCGACCCGATCGACGGCTCGCTGAACGCGCGCCGGACGATTCCTTCCTTCGCGGTCTCGATCGCCGTCTCCTCCGGTCCCACGATGGCCGACGTCGAGTTCGGCTTCGTCCACGACTTCGGTGCCGACGAGGAGTTCGTCGCCAGCCGCGGTGGGGGCGCCCAGCTGAACGGGCTCCCGGCAAGGGTCTCCGCCGAGGCGGAGCAGCTCGAGGTGGTCGGGGTCGAGTCGGCGGAGCCGGAATGGGCGCTGCCTGCGTTCGAGGCGCTTGCCGGCAAGGTCTTCCGCCTGCGGGTGGTCGGCGCGATCGCGATCTCGGCGGTCTACGTCGCCGCCGGCCGCTTCGACGCGATGCTCAGCCTGCGCTCCTGCCGCTCGGTCGACGCCGCCGCCGCACAGCTGATCGTGCGCGAGGCGGGAGGGGCCGTCTGCTTCGGCGAGGGCGACCTCTCCGAGGCGATGCTCGATCTCGAGTCGCGCTACCCGATGGCCGCCGCGAACGGCGAGGCGGGCCTCGAGATCATGCGCGCCGCGCAGCTCGCCAAAACCGCGTAAGCGGCTCTGTAACCGCTTTCGACAAGCGGTTTACAAACACCTGTTCCTACGAACTTACGTTCGCTACACTCGGGCACTTCCCCAAGCCCCCAAACCAGATCTAAGAGGTGTTTCTTCTTTATGGCTACGAGCAAAAACGGCAGCAAATCCAAAACCCAGGCGAAACGCGCCACCACCGAAGCGAAAAAATCGGCGGCGAAAACCGCCAAAGCTTCGAAACGCGCCGCCACCAAGACGGCCGCTGCTGAGAAAAACCAGGTCCAGTCCGTCGTGCAGACCGCCGTCGACGTCCCCGTCGGCGCCGTCCTCAGCGTCAGCGACCGCGTCTCCGAGCTGGTCGAGCCCTTCACCGACCGCAGCAAGGCCGAGCGGCAGCTGAAGAGCTACCGCACCTCCCTGCGCAAATCGCTGAAACGGACCGAGCGCCGCGGCACCACCGCTCGTCGCAAAGCGATCTCCGAGGCTCGCAAGACCCGCAAAGAGCTCGAGCGCGAGGCGCGCAGCCGTCGCCGCAACGTCGAGACCACGATCAAGCGCAACCGCAACGAGGTCGAGCAGCGCGTCCGCAAGGCGGTCCAGGAGCAGACCTCCCGCGCCCAGGCCGTCACCGGCACCGCGCAGGTCGTCACCGACCGCGCCCAGGCCGTCGTCGGCACTGTGAGCAGCCAGATCAACGCTCTCCGCTAGACCGCTAGCGACCAGTAACCAGTACCGGCCGCGAGGCGCTTGGTCCGTAGGGCCAGCCCTCGCGGCCTTTTACGTGGGCGCGGAACTGGAAGCGGACGCCGCGGCTGTCGTCGTCACTGAAGCGGTAGGGGTAGCGGAAGCGGCCGCGGCCGTCGGTCTCGACGGTGCGGAACCCGCTCCAGTCGGTGCCGTGGAAACGGAACTGCAGTTCGACCGGCAGGCCGGCGACCGCGCCCACCTCCGTGCCCGCCCTCGCGACCCTGCCGCTGAAGACGACCGGGGCGCCGCCGACGCGAGCGACGGCGGCGGAAGCGCGCAGCCGCACCGAGGCGGGAACCTCGAGCCGGGCGCTCGGGCTGGAGGCGCGGGTAAGGATCCGGCTGCCGGCGAAGCTCGCGGTCACTTCCCGGCTGGGGCCCGGGGCGAGCCAGACCTCGAATCGGCCGTCGCCGCGGGTGCGGGTGAACGTGGTGCGCCGTGAGAACTTCGAACCGTCGCCTAGCGCCTCCGCCACCGTGATCTCGACCCCCGCCACCGGGGCCCCCGACCGGGTGCGAAGGCTGCCGCCGAAGCGAACGCCCCGGCCGTGGCGAGCCCGCCGCGAGGAGACGTTGCGGGCTCGTTTGCCGACGAAGCCGGCCGTGAGGACCGTGGGGGTCTTCAGCGGGTTGACCAGGAACATCCTGCCGCCGCGATCGCGGTTGACTCCCACCGCGGCGTTGCCGGCGGCGTCGAAGCCGGTGGCGAAGAACTCGTATTTGCCCGGCGGATGAGAATCCGAGTCCCAGCGGGCGATCAGCCGGCTCCCCGCCACCTGCGTCGGCAACGGCGAAAAGCTCCCGGTCGTGCCGGCCGGGCGGACCCCGATCCACCCGTGGCCGGGGCTCGGTCCGGAGAGGGCATCCCTGACCGTAGCTTCGATCCGCTCCGGTTCGACCGGATCCTGGGCGGCCGAGAAGGTGACGGAAGGCGGGTCTTCGTCGATCCGGATCACCGCCGTCTCCGGCTCCGGCGCTCCGGCCTCGCCGTCGGCGACGTTCCCGGCCGCGTCGCGGGCGAAGTACTCGACGTGGTGGGTGCCGCTGCCGGTGACCCAGGTCGTCACCGCATCGCCGAGCGACCTGGCGGGCGGGGCGCCGTCGACGGCGATCGCCGTGAAGGGGCCGAGTGGGCCGGCCGTGGCCATGCCCGACAACGGATCCGAGGCCAGCGCGCTCAGCCGCACCGGGCCGTTGCTCCATCCCGCGGGAGCGCCCTGCAGCGAGACCGCCGGTGGCGTCGCGTCGATCCGCAGCTGGGTGCTCGCGACCGGCGAGGCCACGCCTGAGCCCGAGACCGCGACCGCCCGCACGAAGTGGATGCCCTCGTGCAAGGCGCCAAGGGAGGCCGAGCCGCCTCCGCCTCCGGTCAGATCGATCTCGGCGCTCTCGCAGCGGGTGACTTCGACGCATGGAGAGCTTCCTTCGCCGCGATCGACCGAGAGCGCGTAGCCGCCGATGCCGGAGAGGGGTGGCGGCGCTGCAGCGGCGGCGATCTGCAGCACGGCGGGATCCGTCCCCCTTATCCACCCCTCCGGCAGCTGCAGCGTCGGCGCGGGAGGAACGGCGTTGTCGAAGCGCAGGACGGTGGTGGAGGGTGTCCCCCGTTCGCCGGCTTTGTTCTGGAGCCAGGCTTCCAGGGTGTAGATCCCCGGCACCGGCGAGATCATGATCGGCTCGAGCAGCTTGAGCAGCGGTCGCGTCTCGGTCCTGATCATCTCTCCGTCGGAGTCGTAGATCCGGTAGGCGCCCTCGAACGGGTCGCCGGGCGGCGGCGACAGCTGCCAGTGGAATTTGAAGAGGGGGTCGGCCTGCCAGGCTCCCTCTCCTGAGGCAGGGGCGGGAGCTGGGCCGAGCGCCACGAGCGTTGCCGCCAAGGCGGCGAGGAAGATCGCGACCAGGCGGCTCATGGCCCGAACTCCCCGGCCGGGCTACCGCTGCCAGAGCTGCTGGCCGGCGGCGCCGGTTCGGCGACCGGTTCCGGCGCCGGCGGCGGTGCGTATTCGGTCGCCTCGCTGCTGACCGGGGTCGGTTCGACGGATTCGAGGGGTTCGCTTTCGACGGGCGCCGCCTCGAGCGCCGGGGAGGGATCTCGCTCGGGCTGCCGCTTCGGCTCGGGCCGGCGCTCCGGTTGAGGCGCGGGTTCGTACTCGACCACGGGGGTGGGGTCGGCCGATGCCGGGAACTCCGCCAGGCGACGCTCCAGCTGGGACCGCTCCCGGCTGGGCGGGGCATCGAAGGGAACTGGGA
>JALYWY010000006.1 GCA_030852475.1 Actinomycetota bacterium
GTCAATACGCTGCCGGGCCGCAGTTTCACCCCAACTGCGATGGGTAACTAAACGCATCAACGAGCGAGATGGAGGAGGCGCAAATCGCGATGGCGGACATGAACGAGCGTGACGCGAAGTTGGTGCAGTACCTGAGCGAGGCATATGGCAAGGAGCGCGAACTGGAGACTGCCCTGCAGGCTCACATCGCGATGACCACGAAAGGCCCGTACAAAAAACGGCTGCAGCAGCACCTGAAAGAGACCAAATCCCACGCCAAACAGGTCGAGCGTCGGATCAAGAAACTCGGCGGTGGCGGCCAGACCCTGCAGACGGCGGTCGGCAAACTGACCGCGGCTGCCAAGGGCCCGCTGCACGCGATCCGCGGCGACAGCGAGCAGGAGAAAATGCTCAAGAACGCCAAGACCGAGTACTTCAACGAGCACGAGGAGATCGCCACCTACCTCGCGATCGAGACGCTCGCCGAAAAAGTCCAGGACTCGGAGACGGCGAAACTCGCCCGCGCGATCCGTCGCGAGGAGGAACGGATGGCGAGCTTCCTCCAGGGCCAG
Source organism: Actinomycetota bacterium (assembly GCA_030852475.1). Taxonomy (GTDB): domain Bacteria; phylum Actinomycetota; class Thermoleophilia; order Solirubrobacterales; family 70-9; genus VAYN01. The sequence goes on from JALYWY010000006.1 coordinate 552, forward strand.
ATCAAATCGCTGACCGGCGCGGTGGCGCGATCGGACATCCCGGCATCGCTGCGGCGCGCTGCCGCCCCCAAACGCAAAGCGAAACCGAAAAAAGCGGCGAAACGCCCGACCGCCAAAAAAGCCGCCAAAAAACCGGCGGCGAAAAAAGCCAGCGCCAAAAAATCAGGCCCGAAAAAAGCGAGCAGCCGCAAAAAAGGCGCGGGCAGAAAACCAGCGGCGAAAAAAGGCTGATCAGCCGCTAACCGTCAGCTCCCGCGGCGCCTCGGTGACATCCGAGGTCGCCCGGGGGCGCACGGCCAGCACGACCAGGTCGTCGCGCAACCTTCCCGAGCTGCGGCCGACGGCGTCGGCGCGCAGGCGCTCGGTCACCTCGCCCAGCTCGAGCCCCGAGAGCGCCTGGGTCATCTCCGCGAAGCTCTCCGGGCCCTGGTGAGAGGCGACGGGACCCGACTCGAGCCAGCCGTCGGTGCAGAGGGCGAGGGTCTCGGCCTCCGTCAGCCTGCGCTCGTGGCACTCGATCTTGGCCGTCTGCCAGGCGCCGAGGACCGAGCCGCCGCCGAGCAGTTCAGGACCGGCCTCGGTAGCCAGCGCCGCCGGGGGATGTCCCGCCGAGGCCAAGGTCAGCTTCCAGCCGGAGTCGTCCTGCCGCAACCGGGCGAGCATCGCCGTCGCAAAGTCGTTCAGCGTTTCGCCGGTCAGCAGCAGCTCGTTGACCCGTCGCAGCACCTCGGCTGGACTGTCTATCTCACGGGCAAGGCCCCGCACCGAGTGGCGAACGGCAACCGAGACTCCCGCCGCGGTGCTTCCCTTTCCGGCCACGTCGCCAACCAGGATCCAGCAGCCATCCTCGCTCGGCAGAACGTCGTAGAGGTCGCCGCCGACTTCGATCCCCTCACCGGCGGCTTCGAAGACGACCGAGATGTCCAGCCCCGGCACCTCCGCCGGACGGGGGGGACGGAGGCCGCGCTGGAGGTTCTTCGCCACCAGGTCGCGCTCCCTGTACAAGCGGGCGTTGTCCAGGGCAAGCGCCGCCCGATCACCCAGCTCGGCGAGGAACTCGAGGTCACCCTGGTCGTAGCGCATGTCGCCGTGAGCGTGAAGGAAGGAGAGGGCGCCGATCGTGCGGCCGCGGGCGAGCAGCGGGACCACCGCGGCGGAGTTGTAGCCGGCCTCCTGCATCAGCTGCAGGTGCTCGGCGCTCTGCGAGACCTTGTCGATGATCTCCGGCGCCTTCAGGTCGCGCCAGATCATCGGCTGGTTCAGTCGCAGCACCTGCGCGACCGGGTGCTCCCCCGCGGGGTCGAGGGGTTTTTCCCGGCGGATGCGTTCGAGCCGTGCGGCCATCTCCGGATTGGCACCGGCGACGACGCTGTCCCCGTACCAGCCATCGGGGCGGCGGAAGTCGATCAGGCAGATCTCGGCCAGCTCCGGCACCGCGGTCGAGACGATCGTCCGCGCCGTCTCGACCGGATCGAGCGAGCTGTCGAGGAGACGGCTGGCGGCGACCAGGAACTCCTGGGCGCGACGGCGCCGCACCTCGGCGGTGATGTCGCGGGCGACGACCGAGGCACCGATCAGCCCGCGCAGCGGGCTGCGAATCGGGGAGACGGTGAGCGAGACCGCGATCCTGCTGCCGTCGGCGCGGATCCGCTCGGTCTCGTAGGTATCCAGTCGTTCACCTCGCTTGACCCGCTCGAGGATCACTTTCTCCTCGTCTTTGTGGTCGGAAGGAACGATGAAGGAGATATGGCGGCCGATCGCTTCGTCGGCGGTGTAGCCGTAGAGGCGGGCCGCGGCTGGGTTCCAAGTGGTGACGAGCCCGTCCAGGTCCTTGCTCAGCACCGCGTCCTGGGTGCCGCGCACGACCTCCGCCAGGTGCTGGCGGAAGCGCTCGGCTTCGGCGCTTTTCGCCTCGGCCCGGCGGCGCGCGATAAAGGTGCCGAGCTGGTCGGCGAACCCGGCCAGGAGGTCCATCAGCTCTTCTGACTGCGGGTTGAAGGAGCGGGTGTGGAACTCGGCGACGGCAAGCACGTTCTCCGGCGCGCCGATCGGGACCGGGATCGCCAGCGCTGCCTCGAGGCCCAGTTCGGCCGAGACCTCGTAACGGGGGGTGGGGGTCGGGTACTCGCGATAGTTGGGGGCGAGGGCGATCCGTCCCGTCTCCCAGGCATCCCCCGGCAGGCCCGTCCCCCGTCTGAATTTCAGTTCGCGGCTGCGCCGCCAGAGCGGGCGGGCGTCAAGGTCGTGCTTGCTCCAGCCCGAGACGAGCCGCAGTGGCTCGTCCTCGTCGACGACCACCCACAGCGCTCCCGCCTCCCACTCGAGCAGGTCGGCGACGATCTCGAGGAAACGGGGCGCCACCTGGTCGAGGGACTCGCCCTCGAGGAGGCTCGCCGCGAGCTCGCGCTGGCTCCTCAGGTAGCGCCGCAGCTCCAGTTCCTGCGGCTCTTGCATCCCGCTCAAAGCTACCCCTTTGGACCGTCTCTCATCCCTCGACGGCGATGGGGGGTCCCCGGGTTTTGCCGCCTTGGCCCAAGGGTAGTGAAGATCGCACTGGGATTAGACAGACGGGAAGGCGGAGCGGTCATGTTCAGGTGCGACAACTGTGGAAGCGGATACTCGACTCAGGCGGCATCGTCGTGGACTTCTTGTCCGCGTTGCCTGGCGAAAGACAAGATTCAAGTTCCGCTGACGTTCGAGCTGGGCTGGCAGCGGCAGGAGACCGAGAGGCGGCCGGCGGTAGACACCGCCAAGACCGCCAAGTCGCAGCACGCTTTGCGGTAGCGCCTCATGTCCGACCGCTTGCAGGGAAAGAAAATCGCCTTTCTGACCGCCAACGAGGGGGTCGAGCAGGTCGAGTTGACCGAGCCGATGAAGGCCGTTCGGGAGGCCGGCGCCGAGGCGGAGCTGCTGGCGCCTGAAGCCGGCGAGATCCAGGCCTTCAACCACCTCGACAAGGGCGACGCCTTCCAGGTGGACCGTACCGCCGGTGACGCCGACCCGGGTGAATACGACGGGCTCGTCCTGCCCGGCGGAGTCGCCAATCCCGACCAGCTGCGGACGAAACCGGAGGCGCTGGAGTTCGTTCGCGGGTTCTTCGCGGCGGGCAAACCGGTGGGCGTGATCTGCCACGGCCCCTGGACGCTGATCGACGCCGGCGTCGCCAAAGGTCGCACGCTGACCTCCTGGCCGAGCCTGGAGACCGACCTGCGCAACGCCGGCGCGGAGTGGGTCGACGAGGAAGTGCACGTCGACCAGGGTCTCGTTTCCAGCCGCAAACCGGACGACCTGGAGGCGTTCAACGCGAAGATCGTCGAGGAGTTCGCCGAGGGCGTCCACGAGGGCCAGCGCGAGAAAGCAAACGCAAGCTGATCTGACGGAAGGAGCGAACCTCATGCCACCGCGCGGAGTCAAAAAAGGCAGCAAACGCGACCGCCAGTACAAACACATCAAAAAGAGCGAGAAGGAAGCCGGGCGCTCGACCAAACGGGCGGAGGAGATCGCCGCCCGCGCCGTCAACAAGGAAAAGGCGCGGTCCGGGCAATCGAAGACCTCGTCGCGCAGCTCGACCCGGGGCGCCTCGGCCAGCAGCCGGGGCGGAAAGCGGTCGGGCAGCGGGCCCGGTGGGCGCACCCGCGAACAGCTCTACAACGACGCCAAGAAGCTCGGCATCGAAGGTCGCTCGAAGATGAGCAAGAAAGAACTCCAGAAGGCGGTAGCCGGCGCCAGCTAGCCGGCTACTCGGAGACCGTCTCCAGCGCAGCCCGGTCGAAGCGCAGGTCGGCGATCGATTCGACCACCTGCGAGGCGCCGGCCTCCCGCAGCTCCGCCTCCGAGAAGCCGCCGGTGAGGACGGCCAGCGTCGGCAGCCCCGCCGCTTTTGCCGCCTTCACGTCCCAGACGGAGTCGCCGACCATCACCGAGCGATCGTCGTCGCCGGCCTTCTCCAGCGCCGCGTGGACGAGGTCGGGATCGGGCTTGGTGCTCTCCACGTCTGCCGAGGTGGTCCAGCCGTCGACCAGCTCGCGGGCGTCGAGCAGGTCGATGTAGTGGTCGACCTCCCATTCCTTGGCGGAGCTGGCGAGGATCACGGTCGAGCCTTCCTCCTTCAGCTTCTCGATCAGCTCTCGCGCCCCCTCCATCGGCTCGACTTCGTCGATCAGCTCCTTGTAGGCCTCCGCCTCGGCTTCGCGGATCGCGTCCCCCTGCTCGGCCGCGGCTTCCTCGCCGATCAGGGCGTCGAGGATCTGATCGCCGCCCATGCCGATGTGGCGGTGCACCTTCCACATCTGGACCTGGTGGCCGTGGGCGTGCAGGGCCCGGTGCCAGGCGAGAGCGTGGTGGTAGTTGGTGTCGACGAGGGTGCCGTCGACGTCCAAAATTGCATTCAGCGGCATGACCAGTGGCGCCTCTCGGGTAGGGGACGGGGGACGGCTACCCCCTGTGGCGCCACGCATAAACGGGAGGTGACGAGTGAAAGACGTGCGGATCGGGTGTTCGGGTTGGGTCTACGCCTCCTGGCGAAAGGGCATCTACGAGGGCGTGCCGCAGACGCGCTGGCTCGAGCGTTACGCCGAGCTCTTCGACACGGTCGAGGTCAACGCCACCTTCTACCGGCTGATCAAGCGCTCGACGGTGGAGGGGTGGGTCGAGCGCACTCCGCCCGGATTCCTCTTCGCCGTCAAGGGCAGCCGCTACCTCACCCACATCCGTCGCCTGCGCGAGATCGACGAGGGGGTGGCCCGCTTCTGGGAGCCGCTGGAGCCGCTGCGGGAGAGCGGCAAGCTGGGGCCGGTGCTGTGGCAGCTGCCCGCCAGCTTCCACCGCGACGACGAGGTGCTGGCGCAGACGCTGGAGCTGCTGCCGCCAGCCCGCCACTGCTTCGAGTTCCGTCATCCCAGCTGGTTCGTCCCGGCGGTGCGGCGGATCCTCGAGGGCCACGGCGCCTCGCTGGTCATCCCCCACGACGCCCGCCGTGCGCTGCCGGAGGCGCGGCCGGCGGGCGAGATCGCCTACCTGCGCCTCCACCACGGCGCCCGCGGCCGCAACGGCAACTACTCGACGACCGAGCTCGACCACTGGCGGCGCCGGATCGCCGCCTGGCGCTCGCGCCGCGAGGTCTTCGCCTACCTCAACAACGACTGG
>JALYWY010000027.1 GCA_030852475.1 Actinomycetota bacterium
ACCACCGACGAATACACCGACGCCTGGTTCGCCGGCTACCAGCCGAACCTCTCGACCGCGGTCTGGGTCGGCTACCCCGAGTCAAACGACATCTCGATGACCAGCGTGCACGGGATCACCGTCTTCGGCGGCACCTTCCCGGCCGAGATCTGGCACTCGCTCTACGCGGGAGCGGGCGTGCCTTGCGAGGAATTCACCGAACCGGAGGAGCAGATCAGCTGGGCCCCTTATTACGGGCGCTACGCGAGGTCGAGCCCCAGCGACGACTCCAACTTCGGCGGGGCGGGCAGCGGAGACGGGGGCGGGGGCGAAGAATCGCCGCCGCCGGGCTCGGCGGCCGTCGGCGGGTACGACCCGGACGCCTACGCGCCGGGAGCGGGGCAGGAACCGTTCCCCACCCCGGAGCCGCCTCCTCAGAGCGACGTCGGCGGCGCCGGCTCGGCGGGGTAGGACCGATCGATCCGGGGCTCGCCTATGGCCTGATGTGGGCCGGCTTCTTCGCGTACCTGGGAGCACTGGTTGCGGCGCCGAGGCTGGGTCGGCGGTTCGTCTGGGGGACGATCGTCTTCTTCGTCGCCGGCTTCGCCGTCGCCCCCGTCCTTCTCTCCCACGACGTCTACAGCTACGTCGACTACGCGCGGCTCGGGGTCCAGCACGGCCTCGACCCCTACGTCCATCCGCCCCTGGCCGCACCTGAGGACCCGGCTTACGCCCAAGTCACCTGGACCGAAGCCACCAGCGCCTACGGACCGCTTTTCACGCTCGCCACCTATCCGCTCGCCTGGCTGTCGGTCGACGCCGCGGTGGCGGTCCTGAAGGGCGCCGCGGCGCTCTCGGTGCTGGGTATCGCCGCGATCGTCTCCCGCCTCGCCGCCTGGCGCGGCATCGACCCGCTGCGGGCCGCCGCCTTCGTCGCCCTCAACCCCCTCGTCCTCGTCCACGTCGTCGGCGGCGCCCACAACGACGGCCTGACGATGCTGCTGGCGATGCTCGGCGTCGCCGCCGTCCTCAGCGCCCGCGGCTTCACCGCAGGCGCCACCTTGGCGGCCGCGATCGCCACCAAGGCCTCAGCCGCCCTCCTCGCCCCCTTCGCCCTCCTAGGCACCGTGTCGACGGGCCTAAAACGCTCGTATATCGAGCGAAGTCGGCCCGTCGGCAGGCTGTTGCTGGGAGCGGCCGGTGCAGTGGCGGCGATGGGGGTGGCGGCGTGGTTCGCCTTCGGCTGGGACTGGCTCAACGGCTTCGGCCTCGCCGGCGAGAACCAGGACCGGACCAGCTACATGAGCATCCCGATCACGGCCGCACGTCTGACCGGGCTCGATCCCGACGTCGTCCGCCTCGCCGCGGCGGTCCTGTTTGCGGCGGCGGTCGCCTACCTGCTGGCCTGGACCTGGCGCGGCGGCGACTGGGTCCGCGCTGGCGCCTGGGCGGCTTTGGCGCTCCTCCTCGCCACCTCCTGGCTCCTCCCCTGGTACCTGATCTGGGTTCTCCCCCTGGCGGCGATCTCCCGCGACCGCCCCCTGCAGCTGCTCACCCTGGCGCTGACCGCCTATCAGCTGGGAGCGCGCATCCCGCTATAGGTCAACTCGAACGCGCCGCGGCTTCCCGCTCCGCCTCTTCCTCCTCGGGCGAGGGATGCAGGATGCCGGTGTGGATGCTCCATCCCTCTTTGCGACCCAGAGCGGTCACCGCCGCGACGTAAATCAGTTCCGCCGCGGTCATCACCCCACGCACGGCGATCGCGATCAGAGAGCCCAGCGCGAAGCTCTTGCCGGGCAGGGCCGCCTTCACCCCCCAGGCGAAGGCGGCGTCTTTGACACCAAGGCCCGCTGGCGCGACCAGCGTCACCAGCGCCGCGAAGTAGCCGATCGCCTGGGCCGAGCCGACCAGGAGGACGTCCTCGAAGGGGATATAGGTGACCGAGCGGGCGACGCAGTAGAGGCCGAGGGCGACCACTATCCAGTTGAACGAGTAAAAGGCGATCAGGGAGATGACGCCGCGCACCGAGATCACCGCCGGCAGCGGCTCGCGGCCGAACTTCCCCAAGACCTTGTTGGCGAGCGGGCCGAAGACCTTCGGGTGCAGCAGCGCGATCGCCGCCGGGATCAGCAACAGCACCGCCCAGCGGTAGACGTCACCTTCCAGGTCCGGGTGCTGGATGATGAAGTAGGAGGCGACGATCACCGCGGAGGTGGCGGAGATCGCCTGTTCGTAGACGATGCTGGCGATCGTCATCCGGCGCGGGATCCCGGCCCGTTCGGAGAGCAGCATCCTCCCCAGCACGTAGAGGACGCTGCCGGGGACATAGCGGGCGAGCATCGGCTGGCCCCAGGCGACCTGCGCCCGCCCGAAGCCGATCCGGTAGCCGAGGAAGCGCAGGATCAGGTCCCAGCCGAAGGCGCTGAGGACGAAGAAGGCGGGGAGGATGACGATCGCCGGGATCAGCCAGCCGACGTGGAAGTGGACCCCTTCGTCCTGGATCTCCGCCCACTGGTCGATGACCGTGAGCACGAGGAACCCGAAGATGAGCACGACAAGCGCGATCTGGAGGGCGAGACGGACTTTGCGGCTGCGGGGGGGCTTCTTCCCGATCTGCGATCCGGCCTCGCCCACCCGGTGCAGGAATGGTTGGCGGCTCTCCACGTCCGTTCGCACCTTAGTGTTTGGGATAGTCGGAGGATGGGCGAGTTCGAGTTGCTGGCGAAGCTGCGCGAGCGTCTTCCGCAAGACGGCCCCCGGGTCATGCTCGGTAGCGGCGACGACGCATCCGTGACCGTTCCCGCCGGCGCGACGGCCACCTCGGTCGATGCGATCGTCGAGGGAGTCCACTTTCGCCGGGAGGAGACCGGGCTGGAGACGATCGGCCGCAAGGCTCTCTCCACCGCCCTCTCGGACCTCGCGGCGATGGGGGCGGAGCCAGGTGAGGCCTACGTCGTCCTCGGCGCTCCGGCCGACCTCGGCGAGGACGAGTTCCTCGCCCTCCTCGACGGCCTCCTTGCCGTCGCATCGCAAACGGGCACGACGCTCGCCGGCGGCGACCTCACCCGGGCCCCGGCGCTGACCTTGGCAGTGACCGTCGTCGGCCACGCGAACAGCCCCGAGCAGCTCGTCTCCCGCGGTGGCGCCGAGCCAGGCGACCTGCTCGTCATGACCGGCGAGATCGGGGGTGCTGTCGCCGGGCGGCTCCTGCTCGATGACCCCGCCTTGACGTCAGCGGTCTCGGAAACCACGTCTGAGCACCTCCGCACTCGCCAGCTCGATCCCACTCCCCGTCTGCGCTCCGGCCGCGCCCTTGCCGCCACCGGCGCCCGGGCGATGATCGACATCAGCGACGGTCTCGCGGGTGACGCCGCCCACCTCGCGCGGGCTAGCGGGGTCCACCTGCGGATCGACACCGGCACCCTTCCCATCGCCAAGGGCGTTGCCGAGATCGCCGCAGCCGTAGGCAAAGACCCGCTTCGGCTCGCCGTCTCCGGGGGAGAGGACTACGAGCTGCTGGCCGCCCTGCCTCCAGACAGTCTCGACGAGGCGTCGACCAAGCTCGGCGAAGCGGCGGAGACGACCCTCACGCTGATCGGCGAGGTCTCAGCGGGCGATGGGGTGGAGATCAGGCTGCCCGGGGGCGAACCGCTGGAGATTCAGAGCTATGACCATTTTGCGGGGCCGTACCGTGGATCCCCGTCAGCAGCTCCCGGACGCCGCGACGGCTGAGCATCGCCGTCGCGATCTGCGCGGGATCCGGCTTGTAGGCGCCGGCGTCGACCAAAGTTTTCAGTTCATGGGGCTGCATGGCTTCCGCGGTCATTATCGGCCTCGCTACCCAGATCCTTAGTTCTTAGTACTCGCACATGCGTCCAAACTGCAGCGATTACTACCCTTTGAGGTCGTGCCCAATGGATCAACCCGCATCCTCCTGGTCGACGACGAGCAGTCGATCCAGACCTTGCTCAGCTACCCGCTGCGCAAGGACGGCTATCACGTCACCTCGGCGCTCGACGGCAACGAAGCGCTGCGGCGCTTCGAGGAAGGGCGCTTCGACCTCGTCATCCTCGACGTGATGCTGCCCCAGATGGGAGGGGTGGAAGTCTGTCGCCAGCTGCGTTCGCGCAGCCAGGTGCCGATCATCATGCTGACCGCGAAAGGCAGCGAGACCGACAAGGTCGCCGGGCTCGAGGTGGGCGCCGACGACTACATCACCAAGCCCTTCTCGATGCGCGAGTTCCGCAGCCGGGTGAAAGCGGCGCTGCGCCGGTCCCGCATGGGAGCGGAGGTGAAGGAGGAGAGCGGCGCGATCGAATGCGAGGAGCTGACGATCGACTTCGATCGCCGCATGGTCACCCTGGCGGGGGAGGAGATCAAAGTCACCTACGTCGAGTTCGAGATCCTCGCGGCCCTCGCCCGCTCCCCCGGCCGGGTTCTCACCCGGGAGACGTTGCTCGAGCACGTCTGGGGCGATTCCGACTATCGCGACCCCCGCACCGTCGACGTCCACATCCGGCACCTGCGCGAGAAGCTGGAGAAGGAACCGAAGGAGCCGGATTACCTCTTCACCGTGCGCGGCGTCGGCTACCGCTTCCGCGAGTAGTCAGATGCGTGGGCTCCGGCTCAGCGATTTCGCCAGCCGCATCACCCTGATCTCGATTGCGATCGCGGTCGGCGCCACCGCGATCGTCTACTTCTATGCCGTCGCGATCGGCGGCGCCGCCAGTGGCGATCACGGGGTCAAGGTGCAGATCCTCGTCGGCGGTCTGATCGCGACGGCGATCGCCACCATCGTCGGCCTCTACTACACCCGCACCGCCACGAGCAACATCGAGCGGCTGCAGGAAGCCGCCCACAAAGTCGCCGAGGGGAACTTCGAGACGTCGATCCCGGTCGCCTCGGTGGGACAGCTAGGCGAGCTCGCCCGCACCTTCAACGAGATGCAGCGCCGCCTCGCCGAGCTCGACAGCGCCCGCAAGCGGTTCATCGCCAACGCCTCGCACGAGCTGCGGACCCCGATCTTCAGCCTCGGCGGCTTCGTCGAGCTGCTCGAAGACGAGGATCCGAGCCCGGAGGAGCGGGCGGAGTTCGTGCGCACGATGCGCCAGCAGATCGAGCGGCTGACGAAGCTGACCACGGATCTCCTCGACCTCTCCCAGCTCGACGCCGGGGCGGTGGTGATGCGGGCCAGCCCGGTCGACCTCACCGCCCTCGCTCGCGAGGTGACCCGGGAGTTCGGCGCCCGCGCCGACCTGCGTGGCTCCCGCCTGCAGCTGCGCACCCCCGCGCAGCCGGCGATCGCCCTCGGCGACCCTGATCGGGTGCGTCAGATCATCCGTATCCTGCTTGACAACGCCCTTACCCACACCCCCGAGGGCACCGACGTCACCGTGACCACCTACTCCGCCAACGGCCGCGCCGAGCTGACCGTCTCCGACGAGGGACCGGGGATCTCGCAGCGGGCCCAGAAGCGGATCTTCGAGCGCTTCTACACCGCTGAGTCGGCCGGTGGCTCCGGGCTCGGGCTCGCGATCGCCAAAGAGCTCGCGCAACGGATGAAGGGTGAGATCACGATCAGCTCCTCCCGCCGCTTCACCGCCTTCACGCTGGACCTGCCGCCGGGGGTGCGCGAGGCGCCGGCGCCACGCTCCTCCCGCACTCCGGTCAGGGCCACCACCACGTGAAGCGTCTGGCCCCCCTCCTCGCGCTGCTGCTCTGCCTCGGCCTGATCGCCGGCTGTGGCTCGGGGGACGACTGGGCGAGCGCCCCGGCGGCGCCGGAAACTACGCCGACCACGCCTAAATCAGAGCCCCAGGTCATCGTCGAGACCGCCAGCCCCGGCTTCGACGCTTCCCAGGTCTTCGAAGAGGCGGCCCCCGGGGTAGTGACGATCCGTTCGGTCTTCGAGTCGGCCGGCGCCGCCGAGGGATCCGGCTTCGTCCTCAACGAGGACGGTGAGATCGTCACCAACGCCCACGTGGTCACCGACGAATCGGGCGAGGACCGCGAGCCGGCCGAACAGGTCTACGTCGAGTTCCCGGATCGCAACGTCGTCCCCGCCGAGATCGTCGGCTTCGATCCCTTCGTCGACATCGCCCTGTTGCGGATCGAGCCCAACGGGTTGGAGCTGAACCCCCTCGAGCTGGGTAACGACCGGGATCTTCACGTCGGTCAGCCGGTCGCCGCGATCGGCAGCCCCTTCGGCGAGCAGCAGTCGCTTTCGGTCGGGGTGGTCTCCGCCACCGACCGCGCGGTCAGGTCGCTGACCGAGTTCGAGATCGCCGGTGCGATCCAGACCGACGCCTCGATCAACCCCGGCAACTCCGGCGGGCCTCTGCTCGACGCAGGCGCCCGGGTCATCGGCGTCAACCAGCAGATCGAGACCAGCTCCGGCGCCAACGACGGGGTCGGTTTCGCGGTGCCGGTCTCCTCGATCAAGCGCTCGATCGCTCAGCTGCGCGAGGACGGTGAGGCCGAATACGCCTACATCGGCGTCTCCAGCCAGGCCCTCTATCCGCAGCTCGCGCGCAAGCTCGGCCTCGACACCACCTTCGGCAGCCTCGTCGCCGAGGTCGTCAGCGGAGGTCCGGCTGAGGAGGCCGGCATTCGCAGCGCCGACGGCAAATTGACCTTCCAGGCGGGTCGCTACCGCACCGGCGGCGACGTGATCCTGAAAGTCGACGATCGCGAGATCGTCCGCCCGGACGATCTCGCCGAAGTGATCGCCGTTCACCAGCCCGGCGACGAGGTGACGCTGACGATCCTCCGCGACGGCGAGCGTGAGCAAGTCGAGCTGACGCTGGGCAAACGCCCCGACGAGGACTCCTCCGACTAACCGGACGGCCAGCGGCTGGACGTCGTGTCGCCGCCGATCGGTGTAGAACTCCAGCCTTGCTTCAGGAAGTCGCCCTCGGCCACAAGACCCTCACCGACTACACCCACATAGTCGGAAAAGAGCTGACGGAGCAGATCCGCCAGCTCGCAGAGCCCCTGAAAGGGAAGCGGGTGCTGCACGTCAGCGCCACCGCCTTCGGCGGCGGCGTCTCGGAGATCCTCTACACCCTGGTGCCGTTGATGCGCGACGTCGGCGTCGATGCGCACTGGCACGTGATCTTCGGCAAAGAAGAGTTTTACAACGCGACCAAGCTCCTGCACAACTCGCTCCAGGGGGCGGACGAGACGCTCAGCGACGAGCAGTGGGGGATCTTCGACGAGATCAACCAGATCAACGCCGAGGGCCTGCAGGGCGAGTGGGACGTCGTCATCGTCCACGACCCCCAGCCGATCGGGCTGCTCCGCGGCGCGAAGGCGAAGGGCGAGCACTGGATCTGGCGCTGCCACATCGACCTCTCGACGCCCAACCCGGCGCCGATCGCCCGCCTGCTGCCGATGATCGAAGAGTACGACGCGAGCGTCTGGCACATGGAGAAGTACGTCCCCAACGGGATGGGCAAGCACCGCGACCAGGTGCGGATCATGCCGCCGGCGATCGACCCGCTCTCGCCGAAGAACATGGCCTTCTCGCCCGAGGACGCCGCCTTCGTCTGCCGCCAGTTCGGGATCGACGTCGACCGCCCGCTGATCACCCAGGTCTCCCGCTTCGACCCGTGGAAGGACCCGATCGGCGTCATCGACGCCTATCGCGAGGTCACCGCGCAGGTCCCGGAGGCGCAGTTGGCGATGGTCGGCTCGATGGCCACCGACGACCCGGAGGGGATGGAGTACTTCCAGAAAACCTTCGAATACGCCGATGGCGATGAGGACATCAAAATCCTCAGCAACCTCAACAACGTCGGGGCGATCGAGGTCAACGCCTTCCAGTCGCAGTCGGACATCTGCCTGCAGAAGTCGATCCGCGAGGGCTTCGGGCTGACCGTCACCGAGGCGCTCTGGAAGGGCCGCCCGACGGTGGCCGGCAACGTCGGCGGCATCCCGCTGCAGATCGAGGACGGGGTCAGCGGCTTCCTCGTCGACTCCCCCTCGCAGTGCGCGGAGCGCTGCCTGGAGATCCTCCGTGATCCCGAGCTGGGCAAGAAGCTGGGGCGCCAGGGCAAGGAGCACGCCCGGCGCCACTTCCTCACCCCGCGCCTGCTGCGCGACTGGCTCAACCTGATCACCGACCTAGACGGCTAACCGCCGCAGCCGACCCCTTAGTCTCTGCGGCGTGAGCTCCTCGCCGCTGATCATCGTCTCGAACCGAGGCCCGCTCCAGTTCGAGCGCGACGAGAACGGGGAGCGGACGGTCCGGCGCGGGGGCGGTGGTCTGGTCACGGCGCTCTCCGGCCTCGTCTCCCACCGCGAAGCGCTCTGGATCGCCTCGGCGATGACCGACGAGGACGTCGCGGCCTCCGAAGAATCCGGAGGCCCGATCGAGCAGGAGCTGGACGGGATCGCCTACCGCGTCCGCCTCGTCGGCAGCGACCCCGATGCCTACGACCGCTTCTACAACGTGATCGCCAACCCGATCCTCTGGTTCATCCAGCACTACCTCTGGGACATCTCCAACGCGCCCGACATCCGCCAGCAGGAGATCGACGCCTGGGACTATGGCTACCAGGCGGTCAACCAGGACATCGCCAGGGCCGTCCTCGGCGAGATCGAGGGGCAGGAGAACCCCCTGGTGATGCTGCACGACTACCACCTCTACACGGCGCCGGGAATGATCAAGGCCGAGCGCCCGGACGCCTTCCTCCACCACTTCGTCCACATCCCCTGGTCGCAGCCGGACAGCTGGCGGATCCTGCCGACGCGGGTCCGCAACGCGATCTTCGAGGGGATGCTGGCCAACGACATCATCGGCTTCCACACCCACGCCTACTGCATCAACTTCCTCCGCTGCTGCGACGAACTGCTCGAGGACGTCGAGGTCGACTACCACGCGGCCGAGGTGCGACACGCGAACGGCACCACCCACGCCCGCGCCTACCCGCTGGGCATCGACGCCCAGCGGCTGGAGCGCGCGGCCGCCTCCCCCGAGGTCGCCGAGGCGGAGCGCGAGGTGCTCGAGCGCCGTCGCCAGCACCTGATCATCCGCGTCGACCGGGCTGACCTCTCGAAGAACGTGCTGCGCGGCTTCACCGCCTTCGACACCTTTCTCACCCAGCACCCGGAGTTCCGCGAAAAGGTCACCTTCATCGCCCACCTGCAGCCCTCGCGGCAGGACGTGCCCGAGTACGCCGAGTACCTGGAGCGGATCGAGGCGCTGGTCGCGGTCGTCAACCACCGCCACGGCACCACCGACTGGATGCCGATCGACCTGAAGATCTACGAGAACTTCTACGACGCGGTCGCCCGCTACAAGCACTTCGACCTGCTGATGGTCAACTCGCTCTTCGACGGGATGAACCT